>JBJKQZ010000383.1:0-3385 GCA_046704865.1 Terriglobia bacterium | reverse complement strand
CCTGAATGGCATCGGAAATGGCGCGTGTATGGCGGGTTGAAGTGCCGCTGCAAATCACAAAAAAATCCGCAAAAGAGCAGATTTTGCCCACATCCAGAACAGTCAGGTTCAAGGCCTTCCGGTCCTGTGCGGCACGGATTGCCTCACGCAAGGTTGCCTTCATTTTCCTCCATGGAACTGGCTTGCTGTCTGGTACAGCCCTTCCTTCAGCATATATTGTTCGACCAGCGGCGGCACCAGCCCGCGAATGTCCCGGCCCCGATTGATGGCCTGGCGCAAACTGCTGGATGCCACAGGAACCTCAACGTCCGGCAGAACATGCAAAGTGCTGCGCCGCAGATGAATCTGGCGCGAATTCTTCCTGGGCAGGCGGCGGTCAATTGCGTCAGGCGGCAGGGCTTTTTCAACCTCACGAATCTCAAATCCCGGCCGGGACACCACGATAAAGTCCGTTAGATCGAGCAGCCGCCGGAACTGCTTCCAGTGTGGAAGGTCCAGCAGGGCGTCGAGGCCGATCAGGAAGTAAAGGCTGTCGCCCGTCTTGAGCATGCGTTTTGCCCGCCGCACAGTATCAACAGAATAATGTGGACCGGGATGCAGTTCCGGTGATTCCAGCGTCGAAGGGACAAACCGGGAATCCTCCGCGCAAGCCAGCGCGACCATGGCATAACGGTGGTGGTAGGCGGTAAGCCCGTTTGCCGTCTTGTGGGGCGGGCAGCCGGTGGGGACAAACAGCACCCTGTTCAGATGGAGGTGCCTGGCGGCTGCTTTTGCCGCCTGCATGTGGCCGGAGTGAATCGGGTCGAACGTTCCACCAAAAATCGCAATTTTCACGCGGTCGTTAGTCCTGCCTGCCGTCGGGCCGGGTTTCGCATCTCTTTCACTGCTCTTCTGCCTCAGAAACAGAGTCTTCTGGAAGGCTGAGCCGCGGGATTTCCTGCAGCTTGGCCCACGCCGCGCGCTTCAGTTCATCCAGCCCTTCACCAGTGACGGAAGAAATTTCGTATAGCCGGCACTTCTGCTCCCTGCAAAATTCCCGCAGGGCGAAAAGGCGGTTGCTGTCGCCGGCGGCGTCCACACGTGAAGCTACCATCAGCATTGGCTTTTTGGCAACAGCCGGGCTGAAGCTTTCGAGCTCCTGCATGATGATTGAGAAGTCTTCAAGCGGGTCGCGGCCGGTGAACTCCGCGACGTCGATCAGGTGGAGCAACAGGCGTGTCCTCTCGACATGCTTCAGGAAGCGGTCTCCCAGGCCCTTGCCTTCATGCGCGCCGGCAATCAGGCCGGGGATGTCCGCCATTACAAAGGAGTCTTCACCATCCACGGCCACTACACCCAGGCAGGGCTCAAGCGTCGTAAAGGGGTAATCCGCTATGCGCGGACGGGCGGCGCTGAGCCGCGAAATCAGCGTGGATTTGCCAACGTTTGGGAAACCGACCAGTCCGACGTCCGCCAGCAGCTTCAGTTCCAGCCGGAGATCACGCTCTTCGCCGGGCGTTCCGGGATCAGCTCTGCGCGGGGCCTGGTTCGTGGAAGTGGCAAAGCGGGCATTGCCACGGCCGCCGCGTCCGCCTTTGGCCGCCAGGAATCGAATGCCCTCGGAATCGAAATCCACGAGCTTTTCTCCACTGGTATCGTCATAAACCACGGTCCCCACAGGGACCTGGATCACCAGGTCATCGCTGTCCTTGCCGTGGCGGTTGGATCCCTCGCCGTGCCCGGCACGCCGCGCGCGGAATTCTTTATTGAAGCGGAATTTCAGAAGGGTATTGAGGTGGGCCGTGGATTCCAGGTAGACGTTGCCGCCATTGCCGCCGTCCCCGCCGCTGGGACCTCCGCGGGGAACATACTTCTCCCTGCGGAATGCGAGACAACCATTTCCGCCACCGCCGGCCGCCACATGGATTCTGGCTTCGTCGACAAACATCAGGAAACCTTCCGCAGCTCCAGAGGCAAGAATACGCCGCCACCGGCCGTCAGGCGAGCAGGAATCTCAGAATCGCTTGGAATTACCCGGAGTAAGAAACGCGGTGAGGAAGCCGGGTCACCGGTCCACCCACCGCGAGCAGGATTCAGTTTGCTGACGGGATCAGGATGCTGACAAAACGGCCCGCGCGGCCCTTATCTTCAACCTTGACCACGCCGGAGACCTTGGCAAAAAGCGTGTCGTCCTTGCCGATTCCCACGTTGTCCCCGGGCTTCAGCTTGGTGCCACGCTGGCGAACCAAGATCGATCAGCCTGTGACCATCTGCCCGTCAAAGCGCTTGACGCCAAGGCGTTGCGCGTTGGAATCCCGGCCGTTTCTAGAACTGCCTAAACCTTTCTTGTGTGCCATTTCAAAAGCCTCTTCTGTAGTCTTGCCCCGGCATCAGGATTAAGGGGCGACGATTTCGTTGATCCGGACTTCACTGTAATTCTGCCGATGGCCAATCGTTCGGCGGTACTGCTTTTTCCGCTTGTACTTCAGGACGCGGACCTTGGCAGATCGGTCGTTGGCCAGGATGGTGGCCGTCACTTTGGCGTTTTCCACCAGCGGCGTACCCACCACCAGTTCTTTCTTGCGTACGGCAAAAACGTGGTTGAATTCCACGCCGGCGCCCGGCTCGCCCGGAAGCCTCTCTACCCGAACCACGTCTCCCGGCGAAACCCTGTATTGTTTCCCACCGGTCCGAATAATCGCATACATGTACAGTCACCTCTTTGTTGTTGACAGAAAACAAGCTATTTTAGCGTTGAAGGGGAGGTGCTGTCAACGATCTGCGGCGACATGCGTCCACTCTCGCCTAACCAATGTGCTCCGGTGTACTATGCAGCATCCGGTCTTGACATTTCCAGGGCGCGTCGTCATCATGGGCTCGTCCGCGGTTCGATGGACAGCACCTAAGGAAATTAAGGTTAACGGCGTCATGGCCAAATGGCTTGAATTTCGAGTTCCTCGAAACTCATACCGATTCCCCAATCGGTGCCCCGATTGCCTTATACATAACCCCGAGACGTCTTTGTACATGTCCTCCGACCAGCGAAAGAGGAAGGTTTTCTTCGTCGTCGGTGCACAGTATGAGCATCTAAATGTTGCAGTTCCTTATTGCAATGCGTGCGCCAAGCGGCAACTCGATAGGGCGAGAATGGGCAAATGGATAATTTTCGCCTTTTTAGGTCTGGGCATAGCTACCGCAGTCTGGCTGGATCTTGGTCGTTGGAGCACCTTTGCCTTGGGGATAGTTGTGTGTGCGCCGGCGATCCGTTTGACAGACGACTGGGGGCGGGTCGCGCGCGTTCGCAGGTATGACAGCGACACACTTACCTTTTCTTTCAAGCGCCTGGAGTATGCCAGAGAGTTCGCGGGTTTGAACCACCTGCAGTGCAAGTGAGCTTGGTTTATAT
>JBJKQZ010000382.1:0-2650 GCA_046704865.1 Terriglobia bacterium | reverse complement strand
CGGCGGTCCAGACCATCACCCAGCCCATCTTCAACAGGTTGGAGAAACCCAGGATCGCTCCTGCAACCTGACGCCAGTACCAGCCGGTCGAGCGGCCCTTGTGGAACTCTTCCAGCAGATCGCCTTCGATCGCCTCCTTCCGGTCGCCCAGCACCAGGTGCCGGAGCATCCAGCTTGCCAGTGCGGGTGGTTTCAATTGCGTCATGCTTTGCCTCCTTCCAGTTGCGGCAGGCCTTGCCACAAGGCCACGAGCGCTTTCTGTGTCTTTCGCAACTGTTGCAAGCCCGCCCTGGTGACGCGGAAATACCGCTTGGCCCGGCCGCCGCGCTCGGGCGTGGGCTCTCCCAGGCGTGAAGCCACCAGCCCTTTCTGCTCCAGCCGCTCGAGCGCCGCATAGACGCTGCCAATCGCCACCTCGCGCCGGGTGCCCTCTTCAATCGCGCGCGCGATAGGAACTCCATAGGCGTCTTCTCCCACGCGCAGCAGGGCCAGCAGGACGATCAATTCAAACTCTCCGAGCTGGGATCGCGCCGACATTTATTCAACTATAGTGAAGAAATAGACGGAATGCAATGCTTCGTGCAAAAAACTTTGCGCCGGATTACATAGCCTCTTTGAGTCCCTTCCGGATGAGCCACACATTGGCGGGATAAGCCGTCAGGAAGCCGACAAACATGGCCACTTGCATCATGAACCAGTATGCAGGCTGGGTCGGTTGCAAGTGCGAGTGATAGAACACCGTGCTGGTCAAACCCATCCAGGTGAACATTCCGATCTCATAGGCGATCAGCGAAATGGTGTCTGCCTTGAGTGCCGCCTTGATGCCCGGCCACCCCGAAAGACCGCGCATGGGAGCGATGGAATAGTACTGGAAGACGATCCCGGCAAGGTAGGCGCAGGCAAAGTCGACGGCATAATTTGCCCAGAGCGCGGAACCCGCGAGGGTGAACCCTCCGAGAAAGACAATCCATTCGCCCGCCAGGTCGCCCACGGTGCAACCGGCGCCACAGTGGCTGGTACCAGTCAACACGGAATGCCAGAAGGGTTTGGTGCCCCTGCCGTTGTGCTGCCCGGATTCGTGGCCGGCCGGCTGGCGGCCGATCGTCCAATAAACAAAGAAACCGGCCGGGCCTGACCACAGCGCCGTGATCGGCCACACAAAGTTCATCACCATCATTTTCTGGCGACGGCCCAGAAGAATGTCGGCGGTAATCACCAGGGCAAAGACGCCCGAGAGCACAAGAAAGATTGCAGCGATTTCGGTAAGCCAATGAGGTGCCATATTTAAAGTGATGCCTGCGGGAAAATGAAGTTACCTCGCCGGCGCCGGAAATGCCTGGATTGTGAGGGTCTCCATCGCGGCGAGTACCGGGCAGACTCGGACTGGTATAATCACAAGTCATGCGTCCGGAATTCACCGGGATTGTTTTTCAGGATCCCTCGAAAGCCGAAAGCAACGTGGAACGCCTGGCGGCGCGGCTGCCGCAGGAGCTCGTGGTTCCGGCGGCTTCACTGCTGGCGCATTCACCCGATCCCGACGGCGCGCTGAATCTGCTGGAGCGTTACGTGCAGGGCGCGCCGGCCGATGTGCTGGAGGACCTCAAGCGGTATCCCACGGCGCTCACCTATCTGGTGGCCATCTTCGGATACAGCACTTTTCTGGCGGAAAGTTTTTTTGCCGATCCTTCCCTTCCGTTGCAATTTGCCCGCGACCGCAAATTCACCAAGTTGAAATCGCGCGAAGAACTGATGCAGGACTACGCGCGGTTTGCCACCACTCATCCGGACGTCTGGCTTTCCGCCCAACTGGCGCGCTTCAAGCGCCGGAACTATCTGCGCATTGTGCTGAAGGACGTTCTGGGGCTTTCCACGCTGGGTGAAACCACCCTGGAACTCTCCATGCTGGCGGACGTCATGCTGTGGAACGCGCTGATCTTCTGCGATCAGGAACTGGAGAAGCGCTACGGCCAGCCTCAGTACCGCGACGCGCAAGGCCGCATCGTTCGAAGCGGCTTCAGTATCGTCTCACTTGGAAAACTGGGTGGTAATGAGCTTAATTACAGCTCCGACATCGACCTTCTGTTCCTTTATGAAAAGGACGGCGAAACCGCCGGCGGCAGCGAAGCCGATTCCATCATCAGCAACAAGGAATATTTTGTCCGCCTGGCCCACGCCATCACGCGCACCATCACCCAGTCAACTCCGCAGGGGCAGGTGTTCCGCGTGGACCTGCGGCTGCGTCCTGAGGGAGAAATGGGCGATCTGGCGATCAGCCTGAAATCGGCACTGGAGTATTACGCGCGGCGGGCACGGGAGTGGGAGCTCCAGATGCTGATCAAGGCCCGGCACTCGGTTGGGCAAACGCGGGTGACGCGCGAGTTCCTGCGCGGAGTGGAACCGCACATCTACGGCTCACCCGCTGATTTTGCCGCTGTGGAAGCGGTGCTGAAGTCGCGCGAAAGGATTACCCGCAAGCTGGAGCACAGCCGAAGCAACGCGACTGACGTCAAACTGCACCCGGGCGGCATTCGCGATATTGAATTCCTGACCCAGTGCCTGCAGCGGCTGCATGGAGGCGAAGACCGTTGGGTAAGGTCCGGTGGAACTCTGCTGGCGCTGCGCAAACTGAATGACAAAGGATGGATCTCCG
>JBJKQZ010000381.1:0-5097 GCA_046704865.1 Terriglobia bacterium | reverse complement strand
CTTGGGATCAGCGTGAATGAAACGGAGGCCGCCAAACATCCCAACCAGCAGGAAGTCATCCACTCTACAAACTATCGCGCAGCCGACGGCGACATCCTGGATTGGTAGTCTAAGATCAACATGTCCGCAATCTTTCAGATTTTGCGACACCCAATCGAGCCGCTTGGTGCGTGCAGGTTGCTTCCTGTAGGAAAAAGACAAGGCGCGTCTCGTCCCATGCAGTGTTGCGCGGGGCAGACATAGTGGTGGCATTCGAGATGGCCAAACAAGTCTAAGCGCAAGCTGAGAGACGACATGGTCGGCTTGGGGCTGGATTTTGCGAATCCTCTTCGAACTTCAACCGATCGCTTATCTTTGGCGTGGCTACTGCGTGCTACGACATTCCACTCCAATCAAGGGCTCAGTGTTCACAACCATGCCAATTATCAGGGAAGTGGTACGAGATACCGCTCCAGTTAAAAACTGAAGTACGTTCCATTTGCAGGAGGAAAATTCCAGATGCGAACAGGGACAGAAAGCAATGATTCCACCAGAAATGATGTTGCCCATTACATATGTCGAAGAGTTGAAGAGCCAATTGTAGTCGACGGACGGCTTGATGAGATATCATGGCAGAGGGCTGAAAAGTCTCCGCGCTTTGTCGACATGGTAACGGGAGAGCCCGGATTCTACGATACACGAGCTTCTGTGCTGTGGGATGATCAATACCTCTATGTTGGTCTGTGGGTTGAAGATCCCTACGTCGAGGCTCATCTAACTCAAAAGGGCTCTTTGATTTTCCAGGAGAATGACATCGAGGTATTTATCGATGGCGTCAACTCCTATTCGGAACTTGAAATCAACCCCCTTGGAACAACTTATCAGGTTTTCTTTATATGGCGGGACGCCTACAAAAAAGGCAGTGTGTTCGACGTGCCCGAATTTGATATTTTCGATAATGAAGCACTAACATTCGGGGGTAATTTCGACCGGAACACCAAAACTTTTTGGACTGGAACCCACCCCCGTGGAATTCGCTGGGCCTTCTTGAATTGGGAGTTTCCAGGACTGCTTAAAGGCGTCCATGTGGATGGCAAAATAAACGATGTCACAGTTCCTGACAAGGGTTGGACCGTGGAGTTGGCGTTTCCATGGGAGGGGATGAAATATTTGGCGGCAGGGCGTTCACTTCCACCAAAGAACGGAGATATTTGGAGGATGTTCTTTGGACGCTTCGTCCTTCTAAGACCAGGTGGAAATGAGTTGTCGCCCCATCCAGCGTGGGTTTGGAATCCTCACGGTATGTATGACACACACTTCCCAGAATACTGGCCCAGCTTCCAGTTTTCAGATGAGACCGTCTGAAGCCCATAAGCCGATCATCAAGTTAGCTCTGGAGATGGGAAAAAGATCGTCGCGGCTCCAGGAATATTAATCAAACGAGTGCTCGGTCAAAACAGGTCAGGAGCGGCACCCCGATTTCCAAAAGGATCTTTCTTGACCGTGGCCACTAGAGTTTCACCCCACTGAAACGCTAGCTGCAACGGCCCAAACGTTGCGACCGTTGACTCATGATTTTTCTCCAGTGGGCAATCCACGAGCTTTCAAGATCTACCACTCAAAAGCAACCCGCGCACGGCGAACAGAATACTCAGGATAGGGTTCAATTCGCAGGGCGTGAATCAGCCCTGGCGTGGTCGTATAGGCAAGCAATACGGTCAGAATGTTTTTCTGGTCGCGCTGTTTGAAATACGGGCCAGGAAGAAAGAACTCGTCCTGGGGGCCGGAGGTCGTATAACGGCCTGCGAACCGTCCGTTCAGGTAAATCAAGGCATCGTGAGCCGCGTCGAAGACCAGCTTCCACGGCACTGTCCAGCCCTCGGCGACCTGCGGCAATGAGAACTCAGCACGGCACCAGGTAAAGGCCGGAACAGACTCATCGTTAGCGGTTGCATCATCAAACGATGCTTGCTTCCATTGTCCAAAGGCAAAGTTGGGGTCTACCTCGCGCCCGCGCGCCGCGGCGGAAAATGTCTGAATCTGCCATTTCCCAACAGAAGGTCCAGTCTGCGGATTATCTCCGGCGCGGACGAAATCAATGCCTTTCAATTCTCCCAGCTTGGGTCCAAAGTTGGCGGCTCCGAATAGCTCATAGGATATTTCAATCGTGTTGGCACCGCCTTTCAAATAACGAGAGGCAGCCACTTCAGTCAACGATTCCGCGTTACTAGCTTCAACGACGAGTCTGCCATTAATAAACACCCTCTTCCAATCATCAGAAAGAGCAGCCACGTAAAGCTTGGATTCACCACTGTAATTTAACTGTCCCCGGTACTTGACATAACCGTAAGGAACAGGACCCAGCTTTTCTAGTGCGACGGCGGGGGTGTCCTGCCACTGCCCAGAAGCAGGATCAAATGTCTCAACGGAAGTCTCGACTGTTTTCAAGTCGAATCCCTGGACCGGAAGGTCCGGAGTCGAGATCCGGAGGCTGGCGACTCGGAGCTGGGAATTATATTCCATAGGCTGAGGCGATCCGTTGACGAGGCACCGGCTCGGCTGAGTAGGAAGCAGTACTTGCAGGCGATGTTCTCCGGGCAGGTACTCCAAATCTGCCCAAACCCGATTGCTCTCCGAAACACATTTGCGGAGAATATAGGCATCCGTTATGAAGGGGACGTCCGCGTGGGTGCTTCCATCCACGCCAGGGATGGAAGTCACTTTCTCCACCCAGGTTCGCAGCGCAAGATTCTTCGGAAGAACGATGATTTGGAGAGTGTCATCAACAATGAGGAATTTAGCTTCATCTTCGACCTGAATTCCGATGATTGCGGCCCTGATGTTTTTGTCCCAGCGCTGATAAAACGTGATGCCGTTAACGTCCGCTTCTCGGTCAGACTCAAGCGCAATTTCTGCAATGGCATTGGGCTCATCATAAATAATAATGAAATGGCGGCCCTTACATTCCCCTTGCGCCAGGACTTCCGCTGTCGAGTAGATCAATTCGCGAGGCCCGATTGGAACCCGCAAAGGCAACATCTTCATACCGTGGGGCCCCAGGACAAGTTCTCCTTCATTGGGAACAGTAATCTTCTGGCCGCTTGAGGCTGGGTCGGTAAAGGTCATCTGGAAGTGGTGCTCTGAGTCAGTATTGGCGCGAACAAACAGGACACCGCTCTTCCCGTTAATGCGTTCCCCGACCCAGACATCTGTATTCGTCGACTCGCACTTCTGCTGGCATAGTTGCGCTCGCGCGAGCAAACCACCGAACATCTTCAGAAATTCCCCGATTCCGCGTGCCGCATAATACTTATCCCACAAGCCGCCCGGTTCTCGCACTGGCGCTGCGTAGTCATAAGTGGTCGTCAACTTCTCCGCGGCCCAATCGAAATTGGTTCCTCCGAAGCCCATATAGTAGTTGAAAAATGTTACGCCCATTCCCAGAACAGACTTGGTTAACGCGTTGAGTTGCGCCGCGTCCACCCCCACCTGGTCCACTGAAAGCTTTCCCCCGGTCTGCGAGAACCAGCCGCCCTGAAGTTCTGCGATACCCAGCACTCCTGCCGGTTGTTCTTTCCGCAGTTTGGCCAGAGCGGGAGGGACATCTTTCATAAAGTTCCACCGCGGATAGAAGTCGCAGGTGTCTATGATTCGGTCCATATCCGGATCAGCCGGGTCCCGAACCACTCGAGTCCAATTGGTGAAGAGCGGGACGTCAATTCCGGCATCCCAGGCCAACTGCGCCAAGAACCGAATGTACTGGCGCTTTTCCAAGTCAGGCATAGGCCAAAAATCGTATTCGTTCTCGATCTGCACAAGAATGATCGGCCCGTCGTTTGTAATCTGGTAACGGCGGATGATGGGAAGGACGTGGTCGTACCAATGCTTCGAGGTCTTAAGGCTTTCGGGATGCATGCTGCGAAGAGGAAAGTTCCTGGCAATGATCCATCTAGGGAAGCCGCCTCGCTCGAATTCGGCACAGATATAGGGACCTGGCCGCACGATAACCCAGAATCCCATTTCGTGCGCAAGTTTAAGAAAATCCTCAAACTCAGTAAAGTCAAAGACGCCTTCTTCACGCTCATGGTAATTCCAGAAGACCATGGTCTGTATTTGCTTGAACCCTGCACGCTTAAGCTTGAGAAAGCGATCCGCCCAGAGTTCCCGCGGACAGCGAGTGTAATGAAATTCAGCGCCGAACAGAAAAACATCCTGGCCGTGTATCGTGAAGCAATCAGAATCGTAACGGATGACCTGGGGCTGGCTGAAACGCTTCCATGCTGTACCCTCACTGCCCGAGGCCGTTGGCAACGCCCGTCCAAGTGCGGAATACATCGCGGCAAAGGGTGCACTCATTCCGCAAATCAGAAAATCCCGGCGAGTGTGTTTCATTGCAAATGCCTCATTGAATGAAGATGAGATTAAAGTCTAGTTCTTCCAAGACTGTTCAATCTCTTCCAGCGTTTTACCTTTAGTTTCCGGAAGACGGCGCGTTATGAATACAAAACCAGCAACGCAGATTCCGGCATAGATCCAGAAGGTCGTTGCAGCGCCCAGGCCGTGGTTCAAGAGTGGGAACGTATAGGTCAGGATAAAACAGGCGGCCCAAAGTGCCATCACGGCAATTGACATCGCCGTCCCGCGAATTCGATTTGGAAAGATTTCAGCAATGACCACCCACGTGACCGGGGCCAGCGACATTGCGTAACACGCAATTGCCAGGACCACGAGGATTAGCATGTGAATCCCGTGGCTGTGTTCGTAGTAGCCCGCTCCCAAAACCGTGTAGATGATTGCCAGTCCAGCAGAACCCACCAGCATCAGCTTCCGCCGCCCTACCCTGTCGACAAAGCCAATGGCTACAATCGTAAAAACAAGGTTCACGGCACCGGTAATGACAATGTTCAACAGAAGATCGGAAACCTTATAACCGGCCGCGGCAAATACTTCCTCGGCATAATTGAAAATCACATTGATGCCACACCACTGCTGGAAGACAGCCAGAACAACGCCCAACAGAAGAATCTTCATCAAGGTCGGATCCAGCAGGTCTTTCAATTTCGGCGCTCTCATTTCACCCTGCAAACTGGCCTGGATCTCCGTCATCGCGCGCGTGCA
>JBJKQZ010000380.1:0-3820 GCA_046704865.1 Terriglobia bacterium | reverse complement strand
TCTCTCTAGTTTTGATTATAAGCATGCCTTCCAAATGAACTCAACGATCTATTCGCCATGCCTGTTACGATTGACCTGGTATCGGATGTAAATCACCACAATCGGTGGATGTGGCGACCGAAATTTCCGTTGCCAACACGACTGGTCCTTCACGAATAGCCGCAGCAGTTTTAGCTGGGGCGTCATGTATAATATGGACTTGCAACAGCGTTATTTTTAGAAAGCCTGTTTCAGCAGCCATGAGGCTCCCGGCTAGCAAACAAGCAAAACGGAGCAGTGATGTCCACTTTGACGACGCTATCCCCTGAAATCCTGGCGCAGTACGAACCTGTAATCGGCCTGGAAGTTCACGTTCAACTTCTCACCAGGTCCAAAATCTTCTGTTCGTGCTCCACACATTTTGGTGATCCGCCAAACCAGAACACCTGTCCGGTCTGCCTGGGCCTGCCGGGCGCTCTGCCCGTTTTGAATCGCGAGGCTGTGACAATGGCCATAAAGGCAGCTCTTGCGCTCAATTGCAGGATCAATGCTCGTTCCCGCTTTGCGCGGAAGAACTATTTTTACCCCGACCTGCCTAAGGGTTATCAGATTTCCCAGTATGATGAACCCCTTTCCGAGGATGGGTGGATTGACATTGAAGTGGGTGATGTCACAAAACGAATAGGAATCACGCGAGTGCATATGGAGGAAGACGCGGGTAAGTCTCTCCATGAGGGCTTCCCTGATTCCGGGGAGAAGACTTACATCGATCTCAATAGGTCTGGCGTGCCATTGATTGAAATCGTCAGCGAACCGGATTTGCGCTCTCCGGAGGAAGCGTATGATTATCTTACTCGCTTGAAGACTTTGATGCTTTACCTGGAGGTTTCCGACTGCAATATGGAGGAGGGAAGCCTTCGTGTAGACGCAAACGTCAGCGTGCGCAAGAAGGGTGCAACAAACTTTGGAACAAAGACCGAAGTCAAGAACCTGAATTCGTTCCGGTTTCTTCAAAGGGCGCTTGCGTACGAGGTGGAGAGGCAAATCGAGGTTCTTGAAAACGGAGGCGAAATCACCCAGGAAACACGGTTGTTTGACAGTCGTGAGCAGCGCACTTACGGAATGAGATCGAAGGAATTTGCTCACGACTATCGCTATTTTCCTGAACCCGACCTTCTGCCATTGGTTGTTTCCGAGGAGTGGAAAGAGGCGGCGCGGCTATCCCTGCCAGAACTCCCCGGGGCGCGTGAAAGCCGCTTCGAGCTGGAGTACGGGCTGCCCAGGCAAGACGCCGCTCTCCTGACAGCTTCGCGTGCCACAGCGGATTACTTTGAAGAGACTATAAAGACGTGCGGCGAGGCGAAACTTACTGCAAACTGGGTTCTGAATGATTTGAGTTACTTGCTGCAGGAAGATGGCAAGTCAATTCAGGAGAGTCCGGTCACACCTGCAAACCTGGCAGGACTGATCGACCTGATCGCCAAGAATACAATTTCCGGAAAGATGGCCAAAGACGTTTTGGCGGGAATGTTTAAAACGGGAAAAACTGCAAGCCAGATAGTCAGTGACCAAGGGCTTGAGCAAATCACTGATCCTGAAAAGATTGCGGCTATCGCTCGTGAGGTTATTGCCGCCAACCCCAAACAGACTGAGCAATATCGCCAGGGCAAGACGGCAACAATGGGCTGGTTCGTCGGCCAGGTGATGAAGGCTACTCGGGGGCAGGCACAGCCGCAGTTAGTCCAGGAGATCCTGAAGAAAGAGCTTTCTTGATTGAGTGGTGATATTGCGCTGGTGAGCGAAGAGAAAATTCATTGTTGGTGTATTTTGCTGGACCTGTGCTTTATGTCTTTGAAACGAAGTTTCATCGTGATGTTAACAATCGGCGCAATTGTAGTGCTTTCTCCTGAAGTGAGTCGCGCGGTGTCACCGCAAAGCGAAACTTCCCGGGATGTTCATCGCCGGACTGCCCGCGAAGCACATCGAGCCTCCGAAGAGTCCCGCAGAAAGGCGAAGTCGAGAAAGGAATCCTCGGGTCTGCATTGGAGTGCGGCGGCTCAGAAAGAGCTTGCTGAAGGGCAGAAGCTGGAATCCAGGGGACTGCTCAATAGCGCTATTTTCCACTATCAGAAAGCTGTGCAGCTTGAGCCAAACTGGGCGGTACCACACAATGCTTTGGGCAGTCTTTACAACCAGCAGCACAAGTCAAGCCTTGCCATGCTGGAATACCTTCGAGCCATTCGGCTGGATCCTAATAATGCCAGTGCACATTACAATCTCGGCACGCTGCTTCGCGGGGAAGGCAACCTGAACGGGGCTGAAAGTGAATTTCGAAAGGCTCTTCACGCCGACCCCAATAATGCTGGTGCCCACAATGATCTAGGGCTCACTTATGCGCAGCAGGGGAAACTTGGTCCGGCTATCTCGGAGTTTCGAGCGACCATACAACTGGAACCCGGCTGGGCTATTGCGCACGACAATTTGGGTAATGCCCTGGCAATGGCGGGTGATTTAGATGGAGCGATAACCTCCTACAGAAATACCATTGCGCTTAAACCGGACTGGGCACAGCCCTATAACAACCTTGGGAACGCGCTGCGACAGGCGGGAAACCTGAAGGCCGCAATCGGCCAATATCGGAAGGCATTAGGCCTGGACCCCAAGTACGCTGCCGCCTGCAATAATCTTGGCCTGGCGCTCCAGCAAGAAGGGAATATGAATAGTGCCATCAAGCAATTTCAAAGGGCAATTCAGTTAAATCCCGATTACCCGACCGCGCACAATAATCTCGCCGGAGCCTATTATCAGCAAGGCAACTGGAAAGGCGCGGTTTCTGAGTACGGGCAGGTTTTGCGGATCAATCCCAGTGACCCGACTGCGCATTTCAATCTGGGACTTACATTCAAGGCGGCGGGTGATAGGAAAGCAGCACTTGAACAATTCCAGCAGGCGCAAAACCTTGCGCCTGGCAACCAGCAATTTCATCAGGCTTACGAAGCGTTGATGAATGCGCCGGGCAAATCGGAAGCGCACGCGTCGAAGTAACTTGTACGAGTTCATACTAGGAGAGGAGTTCAACATGTTGAAGGTTGGAGACAAGGCGCCAGGCTTTTCACTCCTATCGGATTCCGGCAAAACCATAAGTCTCAGCGATTTTAAAGGGAGCACGCTCGTACTGTATTTCTTCCCAAAGGCGGATACTCCCGGCTGAACGCGAGAGGCTCACGAGTTTCGTGACGCCAAAAAGGAACTGGACAAGCTGGGCGCGAAAGTCCTGGGAATGAGTGCAGACTCCCCGGAAATGCTGGCGAAATTTCGGGACAAGTATCAATTGAACTTTCCACTCGCAAGCGATGCGGACCACAAGACTCTTGAAGCCTATGGCGCATGGCAAGAGAAAAACATGTATGGCAAAAAGACCATGGGGATAGTGAGGTCGACTTTCATTATAAATCCTCAGGGCAAGTTGCAGGCTGTATTTCCGCGGGTGAAAGTCGATGGGCATGTTCAACAGGTTCTGGCTGCATTGAAGATGTAGTCGCCGGGCAGTAAAGCTACCTGGTAAGCGCCGCAGCCAGCGATGGGCTTCGCTGATATCCGAGTGATGGGTGATGGCAGTAGAAGATTCGGACGGAGCGGTTGTCCAGAAATGGAAGTTCGATCCGCTCCTCTACCCATCCGCTTGAACCCATAAAATTTGAAAAGGGTTGGAACTCATCCATATTCCGCTCCAGAAGGAATCGCTGAACTCCCAGATAAGCATCCTCCCCAAGCACCACAAGTGTTTCCAGATTTGGAAACAGGCTGAGTTCATTGCGCAAGTGCCGTGAACAGTTATGTA
>JBJKQZ010000379.1:0-5077 GCA_046704865.1 Terriglobia bacterium | reverse complement strand
CATCCGGGCCACGCTGCTGGAAAACTTCCGGCCGGAGTTCCTGAACCGCGTGGATGAGGTCGTGATCTTCAACCCGCTTGGCAAGGAACAGATCACGAAGATTATTGACCTACAGCTCAACCATCTGCGCGGATTGCTGGAGGAGAGAAAGATCACCATCGAACTGACGCAGAAGGCACGCGAACTGCTGTTTGAGCAGGGTTACGACCCGCAGTTTGGAGCGCGGCCTCTGAAGCGCGCCATCCAGCGCCTGATCCAGGACCCGCTGGCGCTGAAGATTCTGGAAGGTGAGGTGAAGGCGGGGGAAATCGTCGAGGTGGACGCCGACCCGAAAAAAGGCGAGATGACCTTCAAGCCCGCCAAGGCCAAGGCCGCGCGGAAATAAGGTATTGCACCAAGCCCCGCCATGCGTATACCGAACCGACTCCGCATGGGGGCTTGTGCGTGGAATTGTTTCAATTATTCGGAAGCGTTACCTGGAAACCAGCGATCATGTGCAGTGACGTCGTGGGCAAACCCTGCCGCCATTAGCAGGTCCCGCCAGTCGTGCTTTGCCATTTTGATTGCCTTTTTCAGTTTGGCTATATCTCCGCCGCTGATCTTGAGGGCCGCGAAGCGGATGCGTTCGAGCTTAAACCCATCGTAACCTTGACAGAAAGGAAGGCTGTTTCCACAGTCCCCAACCAGGAGTTCCGAAGCCTCAGTTCTGGTCTCCTCGTTAAAGAGGGCTTCAACGCGCCGCTTTGTTTCCGGACTTAGCGCCGGGGCCATCGACACATTCTAAGTTGTCCCATCGAAGGTAGCAAACAGAACGGTACGGATGGCCTCTGCCTCCCGCTGCCACCCTTTGCGAAGCTCGTCAATTCAATTCTCATTTTGTAACGAAATGGCTGCTGGTTACACATCCCGGTCTCATGCGCGGGTTGTGATACATTAGGGAATCCGCACACGAGCAACCCGGGCACAATTCATCAATCGAAAAGGAGCATTGCATGAGTTCAAACGATGTAAAGGCAATTGCCGATTTTGTAGTTGCGGATTTTGAGCGCGAGATGCAGATCACGTTAGGCGTGTTTGAGGCAGTTCCAACCGGGCATCTCAATTACCAGCCGGACCCGAAAGCGAAGACGGGCCTGGGACTGGTCCGGCACATCACGCTCGAAGACGAGTGGATGTTAAACTCCATTGTGGGTGGCCAATTCAACCAGCCGCCTGACCAGTCTGACGCCTGCGGCATCATGAGCCCGGCAGACGCCATTGCCCGATACAAGGAGAAGATCCCGGCTGCGCTCGCACGCGTCCGCGCCATGCCCGCCGAGAAGTTGAATGCGAATATCGACCTGCTTGGACTGATCCAGATGCCTGCCGTTAATTTCCTTCTGATGGCGCTCAAACACTCCGTGCACCACCGCGGCCAGCTCAGTACCTACTTGCGGCCCATGGGCGGAAAGAATCCCAGCATCTACGGCCCCTCCGCCGATACGCATTAGCCGCGTGCCGGCTATTCATTGAGTCGCGAAAAGCTATAGGGAGGGAAGATATCACCCCTGGCAAATGCCGACGTGGTGTCGTTAGCGCCGTAATCGGGCTCCATATATGATACTTGGCTGGACTATATCTGTCGGATTTCGTTTCTACAATATTTCAGGTTGCGGTTGGGGATGGATCCCGGCAGGCGCTACTTCCTGAGTTCCACGGAGATTAACTCGCCTTCTTTGGGATGCCCTTTGATGTCGTAATAGTGGACGCGGGCATACATTCCCTGGGCCGTTTTGCAGGGATTCATAATGCCGTTGGGCGTAAAATTGATGGCGCTGAAATTCACCTTGAAATAGTCATTGGTGTGCAGGTGGAGGATTTCATACGAGTCGTCGAAGGTCATGTTCAGGACGTGTCCCTTGCAAGTGACTGTTTTGATCTGGCCATCGGCCATATCGCGCTGGCCCCGCTCGCGCTTTTCCTGTTTCTGCTCCTGCGCGGGCTGCTTTGATGCCGCCTTTTGCTGCCCTCTGGCAGCAGCCCTGTGGGGCGCGAGTCCTGCGAGAACCAGGAACGCTGCGCCAGCCAGAGCTGGAATCCAATTTCTCTTCAAGATGAGCCTCCGTGTCCCCCTTACATCTTTACGCAGCGGCCGAACCGTGTCAAAAACGTGAGCGATCCGCCGCACGGGCACTTTTTCTTTGTCTTCCGTCAGTTGCACCGGCTCAACGGGAAATATCCGAAAAGGGCTTTCCAGACTTGGCGGACTACTTTAATCCCCTTTGCCCCACATATGGAATTTACCTGTAGCCTGACCGCAACTTATTGTGGTACATTGCGGTCAAAGAGGGGGATTTATGAAGGCTTCCGATTGGAAGAATTTGCGTGCGTCTCATCGCGTCGGCATCGCATTTCACAACCGATTTTTCACGGAGCCAGCCCTTTTCCACTTGGTGCTGCCACCGATCGCATCCGGTATCTACGCGATCCTTGTTCCTGATTCGTCAAGCTCGCCGCGGCCCTTCCGCGCCATTTATTTTGGAGAGTCCAGGAATCTAACCGACCGCGTGACGGGTGAACACGAGCGGTATGGCGACTGGGTTGCTGAAGCAGGAAGCCTATCGAACTTGTACGTCGCTTTTTGTCTCACGCCCGCCCTGCGAGGGGAGCAGCGCCGCTGGGTCGAGAATGATCTGATCGCCCGTTACCGCCCGATATGCAACCTGAAAGACAATCGCCCCCAGGTCCTCTATCAGCCCATGCTCGGAATGGCAAAGTAATGGCCCCCCTGCGGTCTCGATAGAGGGCTGAAGCCGTTTTCCTTTTACAACCACTGGACTGTTACCGAGTTTTCCATTTGGAAGCGAGCATCGCCAGTTTGTCTTCCATTGCTGCCTGCGGTTTTTGTTGCGGCTTGGGCGCGGGGCGGTGAGTTGGTTCCTGCAGGGCCTTGATGGAGAGTGCGATGCGCTTGGTTTTTGCGTCGGCGCTCAAAACCTTTACTTTGACAATCTGGCCGGCCTTCACGACTTCTGACGCGTCCTTCACGTAGCGGTTTGAAAGCTCGCTGATGTGTACCAGACCGTCCTGATGGACGCCGATGTCCACGAATGCACCGAAGCGGGTCACGTTGGTCACAACGCCCTCAAGCACCATGCCGGGCTGTACGTCCGTGAGTTCGCGAACCTGCTCATTGAAGCTGGGCGCTACGAACTGGTCGCGCGGATCGCGGCCCGGCCGCCGAAGCTCTTCCAGAATGTCATTCAGCGTGTAAGTCCCGGCTTGCAGGCGGTTGCGGTCCACCTTTTCCAGCAGATCTGGATTAGTAATCAGCTCCCCAATGGGGACGCCCAGCGCCTGCGCAATCTGTTCCACAATCTGATAGGACTCGGGATGGACTGCAGTCATGTCCAGCACGTTTTCGCCTTCGCGGATGCGCAGAAATCCAGCCGCCTGTTCAAACGTTTTCGGGCCGATTCCCGGAACCTTATGCAGTTGCGCGCGTGAACGGAAGCGCCCATTCTCATTCCGGAACGTGACGATGCTTTGCGCCGTGCGTTCCGAAATTCCGGCAACATAGCGCAGCAGCGTCCATGAGGCCGTATTCAGGTCAACCCCCACGCGGTTCACGCAGCTTTCAATCTCACTTGCGAGCGACGCCTGGAGCTGCCGCTGGTCAACGTCATGCTGATATTGGCCCACTCCAATCGATTTGGGATCTACCTTGACCAGCTCCGAGAGCGGATCCTGCAGCCGGCGCGCTATGGAGATGGCCCCACGCACGGTGAGGTCGAGGTCCGGAAATTCCTGCCGCGCAACTTCCGAGGCCGAGTAGACACTGGCCCCGGATTCGCTGACCGTTACGGAAAAGATGTTGTCCAGTTTTCTTTCGCGGAGAAAGTCGCGTACAAAAGCGTCGGTCTCGCGAGACGCCGTACCGTTGCCGATGGCAATTGCGCGCACCGTGTGCTTTTTCAGCAGAGCCTCTATCGTCTTCGCAGCCTTTTCCTTTTCGCCTTCGGAACGGTGCAGATAAATCACGTCGTGGTCCAGGAATTTTCCCGTTTCGTCAACCACCGCCAGCTTGCAGCCCGTGCGCATTCCGGGATCGATTCCCAGCACAGAGATCGGGCCGGCCGGAGGCGCCAGCAGCAGGTTGTGCAGATTGTCCTGGAACACCTGGATGGCTTCACCGTCCGAACGCTGCTTCAATTCCATCCGGATTTCCGCCTGGATGGAGGAGTTCAGCAGACGTTTCCACGCGTCTTCAATGGCTAGCTCAAGCTGCGGCGTCCAGTCGCCAGATTCACGCAGAATTCGCGCCTTCAGCAACGCAACGGCCCGCAGCGAATCGATCTCGATCAGGAAGTAAAGGATGCCTTCACTTTCGCCCCGGCGAATGGCGAGCATGCGGTGCGAGGGGATGGTTTTTACCGGCTCGCGATACTCATAGTACATCTTGAATTTTTCCTGCTCGTCCGTGGCGTCCGTCACCTTGCTGCTCACCACTACGCCTTCTTCAAACATCACCTTCCGCAGGGCCTTGCGCAGGTCGGCATCTTCGCTGATCATCTCCGCCACAATGTGACGAGCGCCCTCCAGCGCCTCTTCTGCGCTGTTCACGCCCTTTTCAGCATCCACAAAACCGGCTGCCAGTGTTTCGAGTGGCTCCTCCGCCGGTTCCTGCGCCCACAGATAAAGCGCCAGCGGCTCAAGACCTTTCTCGCGCGCCATGGTTGCCTTGGTGCGGCGCCTGGGCCGGTAAGGCAGATAGAGGTCCTCCAGTTCGCTTTTGTCGAGTGTTGCTTCAATGCGGGCCTTCAGTTCGTCCGTCAACTTGCCCTGCTCGGCGATGGAAGCCAGAATCGTTTCCCGCCGATCTACAAATTCCCGGAAGTAAGTCAGCTTCTCTTCAATGGAGCGGACTTTTACCTCATCCAGATTACCGGTTGCTTCTTTGCGGTAGCGTGAGATGAAGGGAACGGTCCCGCCTTCATCGAGCAGTTCGATTACGGCCACAAGCCCGCGCATCGGAACCTCAAGTTGGTTCGAAATATGAAGCAGTAATTCAGGGGAAAGATTTTTTCGTTCTGTCATG
>JBJKQZ010000378.1:0-2529 GCA_046704865.1 Terriglobia bacterium | reverse complement strand
AGGCAGGGCTACATTGTGCCGTAGAATAACTTACAGGTAATGAAATGAGCGTTGGCGCGCAGCCCGGAAAAAGATGGTTTGAGGTTCGGTCAGCAGCCCGTGCAATTGCCGGCATTGACCGACCAGCCTGGCGGCGCTTTATCCTGGCACTCTTCGCGCTGATTCTGGCGCTCTTCCTGGCCCTTTACGCCACTGCCCTCAGCCAGTCCGGCCAGTACAAGGGCGCGGCGGCAATGGCAGTCTTTTCGCTGCTGCTCACCGCGCTGGTCGCCGTTCGCGTCGTTCCAGGCCTCGCCCGCAGGACGGCGCTCCGCCATTGGATGACCGGGGTTGAGTACAAGCTGACGCGCCAGGGGGTGATCTATCTGGCCATGATTTCCGTAATCACGGTGGCGGCCCTGAACACCGGAAACAATCTGCTGTTCATCATTCTTTCCTGCCTGCTGGCAGGTATCCTGGCTTCCGGCGTGATGTCCAGAATTGTCCTTCAAGGCTTGGAACTCGACCTCAGCCTGCCCGAGCACGTTTTTGCTGAACAACCGGTCATTGCGCGGCTTCGGCTGCAAAACCGCAAGGAATTCCTGCCCACTTTTTCCGTGATCGTTTCCGGCCAGAGAGCTTCGCGGCGCAGGCCCGGAATTCCGAAATCACCGCCCAGGCCTGTGATTTTGACGCAGGATGTCTATGTTCCCTATCTTCCGCGCCGATCCTCAGTCCAGCAGGATGTGAAGCTCACCTTCGCGCGCCGGGGCCGCTATTCGCAGGAAAGCCTCCGGATCAGCACCCGGTTTCCGTTCAGGTTTGTTCGCAAAACCCGCAACGTCGCTTGCGGGCGAGAAGTACTGGTTCTGCCCAACGTCCAGCCCGGCCGGAAATTTCTGGAGCTTCTGCCGCTGATCGGGAGTGAGTTGGACAGCTACCTGAAAGGGCGCAGCCACGACCTCTATGCCATCCGCGATTATCAGCAAAGCGATTCCGCGCGCCACGTTGACTGGAAGGCAACGGCACGCGTGCAGCAATTGAAGGTGCGCGAGTTTACCCGTGAAGACGAGCGCCGCATTCGCCTGGTGTTTGATCGCCGCGTCCCCTCCACTGGTGCGAAAACGCTCGAACAGTTTGAGAAGGCGGTCAATTTCTGTGCCTGCCTCACCTGGTATCTCTACGAGACCGGCGCCACCATGAGCTTTGTTACCGACGGCTTTGAAACGCCCATATCTCTCGCGGGCCAGATCCTCTATCCCGTCCTCGAAAAACTTGCCGTCATTGAGCCGGCGCCTGCGCAAGGCCCGTCTCCCGCTTATCTCTTCGAGCGTTCCCACGCGCAGGAGCAAAGCTTTCAAATCATACTGACGCACCAGCCCGTCGAATCGTTCCCGGCAGAGCGGCAACGCTCAACATACTTTGTGCGGATGGATGCGCTATAGCAGATTACCAGCGTCAATTCGCTGTTAATTGGACCGCGAGTGCGCGACATATCAGATAAGGCCCGGGGCATAGGGCGTTGATTGCGGAAATTGAATCTTCCGGCACTCACCGACGCCTACATCAGCCGCTGTTTTGCCAGCACGATGGCGCCCAGTGCTCCGGCATTGTCCCCCAGCTTGCCAGGCACAACCCTCACCCGATCACGGTCCGCAGTCAGCAGGAAATATTCGTAGGCCGTCTGGCGAATCGGATCCACGTAAATGTCTTTCAGCCGCTCCGCGATTCCACCGCCGATCACCACGCATTCCGGGTCCAGCAGGTTGACCGCATTCGAGGAAAGAACCCCCAGGAAGAATTGCGCGCGTTCCAGCACCTCGCGCATCACCGTGTCATTCTTTTTGAGCGCAGCCACAATGATGCTGCTGGTCATGCGTTCCTTGCTCTTCTTCTTCATGATCTTCAGCACGTTGCTCTGGCGGCCTGCCTTGATGGCTGCGCGCACATCGCGTTCCATGGCCGTGCGGCTGGCCAGAGCTTCCACGCATCCGCGCCGGCCGCAACCGCAAAGCGGCCCGTCCACGGCCAGCACCGTGTGCCCAATCTCGCCCGCGCCGCCGCGGCTGCCTTCATAGAGTTTGCCGTCCAGAATCAGCGCGCCGCCGATCCCCGTGCCCACAAAAATTCCCACCACGTTTTTTGCGCCGCGCCCGGCGCCCAGCGCATGTTCGCCCACCAGTCCCACGTTGACGTCGTTCTCCACAAAAACCGGAACCCGCAGCAACTGGCGAAGCTCCGACCGCAGCGGCACCCGCCGCCAGCCCAGGTTCGGCGCTTCTTCCACAATCCCGCGGGCGCGGTCAATCGGGCCGGGAGCTCCCACGCTCACCGCCCGCACCCGCGAGCGCGGTACGCCCGCCTCCTGCAGCGTGCTGTCAACCAATGATGCTATTTTCTGGATCAGCCGGCCGGGCCCTCCAGTCGTCACCGTTCGCTGTTACTTCACGGCCAGCGTCTTGTAGGCTTCATCGGCTACCAGAGCCCTCAAACTCGTGCCGCCCAGATCGACCCCCACGTAGCAACCACTTCGTGGTGCCAGCGCCCCCC
>JBJKQZ010000377.1:0-4069 GCA_046704865.1 Terriglobia bacterium | reverse complement strand
AGCGCGGGCTGACGATCGGCGATGTGGCGGCGCTTTACTGGCCGCAGGATCAGCCAAACCAGGTGGTGGCGCAGGACCCGCCTCCGGCCACAACCGACCTGCAAAGTCCTGCCGTCAATTTCCTGGTGTCACTCGGCCCAACTCCCGTTGCTTACCTGTGCCCCAATTTTCAGGGAAAGCCTGTGGGCGTGGTTCGGGCGGAGCTGGAACAGGCTGGATTTCAGGGCATCAAGGTCAGCCCGGTACAGGACCCGGGAATTCAGCCGGGCAACATCGTTCAGCAATTGCCGCTCCCGGGCAGCAGGGTCACTCCGGACACGGTATTTGAGTTTCAGGTCTCGCAATAAGTTCCCTCGTTTTAGCCAGCCATTCGAAGCTTCGCGCTTGTTCCTGACGAAGCAAGGGCCTTACAACCCGCAAGGCCCCTGCAACACAGGCAGACCCGCAGTGTTACAAACTGGTCTCGGACTTTTTCATCCTGAGTGCAGCCATTTTTGACTCAGCATGACCGTATTGAATGCCCGTCCGGATGTTTCCATCCATCCTGTTGGCGTTCCTGCAGATCGCGTTGATGTTCTGAGGATATGTTGACACGGACAGATAGGTTGGGTCTTCATGAGCAGCCAGTTTTGCAAGCGCCACATCCATCTGGTAGGCCATTTCATGGGCTTCCCGCGTTGCTTTGCGGACAACAGTTTGCTGCCAGGGATCAAGTTCAGCTTTGATCTGGTCAAGCCGTGCCAAATTCTTGTTGATGGCGTCGATATCATTGCTGGCCCTGATCAGCATTCCATCCTGTTCTTCCCATGGAGTTTCCTTCTCCTGGACCTGCAAAGGAGCAACTTCTTTTGTTGTCCTGGCGGCAAGCGTTTGTATTTGATTCAACAGATTCGTTGCTTCTTCGGTTTTGTGCAGGACAGCGGTTCTGGACATTGTGTCAGGTTGGTGAGGTGTTCCAGCGGCCAATAGCGCGCCGACTGGCGTCATTATTCCGGCTAACAGCACTGATCCCATTATTTTTATCAAGTCTCGTCGCATTTCTTCTCCTTTATGCAAAAATCGTCTTTAGATTTGCTCTCCGGGTCTACTGCCAGGCACCTGGAAAGCAAAAGGCCCCGCATTTGGCAGGGCCTGCTTGCTGAAGTCAATCCGTTTGACAGGTTATGAACGCGCGCTTCCAGAGTTTGGCTTGAGTTCTGCCAATCTTTCCTCAGCATGCGCGTATTGAGTTACGGTCCCGATGGTGCCTGCCATGCGGTTGGCGTTTTTGTAAATCATGTTAATGTTCTGGGGGTATTCCGTTAGTGCAAGGTCTGTGCGGCTTTCATGGGCGTCCAGAGTATCGATAGCGGCGTCCATCTGATAGACCATTTCGTGGATTTCCGGGGTGACCTTGTGCACAAGGTTTTGCTGCCATGGCTCAAGCTTACCCTTGATGTGGTCCAGCCGTACCAGATCGTTGCCCATCGTATCGATGTCATTCTTGGCTGACTCCAGACGGGCAGATTGCGCCTGCCATCCCAGTTCAATTTCCTGGACCTGCAGCCGCGCCACTTCTTTCCTTACTTTGAAAGCAAGAGTCTGCATTTCATTCAACAGATTTGACGCCTGCTCGGAGTCATACCAGTTCGCCCTGTTGGAAGTCACGACAGGCGGCCGGAATGTTTCAGTTCCAAATAACATCCCAGCAGGCATTATTAATCCGACTAACAGAAATGTCCCGATTGCAATTACCAAGTTCCGACGCATATTGCCTCCTTTAAACGATAGTCGGCTTCAAGGCTTTATTTAAGGGCATTTCAGCCATCCATTGAATCCGACATTAATTGAGATGCATGACGGAGCGGAATCGTTACTTGGAAAGGTCAGACGCCGCTCATTCTTTAAAAAAGCTGAAAATGACTCTCAATAAGTCACTAAGTAGTTAACATATGCCGCCAACCTGGCCGCAGATGAGTTTCACTATCGAAAGATTAGAAGGATGATTGTGCCTGGATCAGGCTGGCTGGCTCGCGCGGTTACAGGGCTGCTGCACTTCCCGCAACGGATCTCGCGGGGTGCGATGCTGCGAGGCGTGTGATGTGGCGATACACAAGCTTCCTTTCCCGGGCCGTGCGCGGCAAGCAGGGCGGTTCTCCATATCCTGCTGCTTTGCTGCCCGCTATTTATTAAGATGCGGGGGCCGTGTGACGGCGTTGCTTGAAAAGGTGGAAGGTGCGCCTGCAGGCCTTGCTAGGGCAAATCGACGAATGGGAGCAGCAGGGGTGGCTGCACCAGGAACGAGAGGCGCGCAATCTCACGGACTGCGCTCCGCACACGCTGTTCCGCCGTGGGCTCAAGAGTCATGACAAAGGGCAGGTGCTCCTTTGGCATGGCCGGTTCCTGGAGGACAGAGTCAATATTGATTCGATGGCGCCCGAGCGTTGCGCACACACGCGCCAGGATGCCGGGACGGTCGCGGACGACCAGCCGCAGATAGTAGCTGACAAGCTCGCGCGAGGGTACGCCGGTTTTTACCTTGTGCCACTCAGAGTATCCAAGCGGGGTGCTGCCGGCTCCTCCGGCCGCGATCACGCGGGCAATTTCAACCACATCGGAGAGTACGGCCACGCCGGTGGGTTCGCCTCCGGCGCCGCGGCCTGTCAGCGTGGTGGTGCCTCCCTTATTGCCGAGCAACAGGATCCCGTTGGTGCTTCCCCAGACGTTGGCAAGCTGGGAGGCTTGCGGAATGATCATCGGACGCACCGTGATTTCCAGATTGCCGGCGCGTTGTTTGCGCGCCGCGGCAATCAGCCGGATGGTGTGGTTCAGTCGATGCGCGTAGGCAAAGTCCACCTGCTCAATGCGGGTGATTCCTTCCACGGGGATCTCTTCCACCGGGACCGCCTGGCCAAAGCAGACCATGGTGAGGATCGCAATCTTGTAGCGGGCGTCAAAACCTTCAACATCAAAAGTGGGATCAGGCTCGGCGTAGCCCAACTGCTGCGCGCCGGCAAGCGCCTCAGTAAAGGAGACGCCGCGCTGCTCCATTTCCGTCAGGATGTAATTCGTGGTGCCGTTTAGAATGCCGTAGACAGCCGCAAAACTTTCTCCCGCAAGACCGGACCGGATGGCGTGCAGAATGGGCGTTCCGCCGGCCACGCAGGCCTCGATTCCCAGCTTGACGCCTTTCTCCAGAGTGCGTCCCACCAGCTCCAGCCCGTGCTCGGCCACCAGTTGCTTGTTTGCGGTCACCAGATGTTTGCCGGCGTTGACCGTGGCAAAGGCAATCGCCCGGGCCGTGGGCAATTTCCCCACCAGCTCCACCACAATATCCACTTCCGGATTGCGCACCACGTCTTTCCACTCTGTAGTGACGGCAACCTTGTTCCTGACCCAGGAAAGATCCTTCTTTCGAATGCTGCGGGAGCAGATCATTTTGAGTTGGAGCCTGCACCCGAGCCGGCGCTCAATCTCCGCCCGATGTTCCTGGAGGACTTTGATGGTTCCCGTGCCGACCGTTCCCACACCCACAATGCCCAGGCCCACGGACTTTAGCGCAGGGGTTTCACGAGTCGGTTTCTGGTTTGTCCCTGTCATTTGGTTTATCCATGAATATCGTTGTGGCCGCACGGCTGGCGGGCACACATTTCCGGGCGGTGGATGAAACATCCAACCGGAAATACTCTATCCTACCATTCAAATTCAATTCGGGTCCGGCGAGTTGCGTATTCGCCATAGGGGGCCATCCGAAGGGTGCGGATGTGCCCGGGCTGGCCGGTGTAAGCCAGAACCACCGTGAGGACGTTCTTCTTGCCTTTTTCCGTGACGAACCAGGGTTCTGGAAGGTAGAAATCCTTCTGAGGGCCTATGCTCATATAGCCGCCCACGAAGCGGCCGTTCAGGTAAAGCAGCGCATCACGGTCAGCTTCAAACGTAAGCTTCCAGGGAGCGAACCACTCCTCGGCCGGCGGCTCCATTTCAAACTCCGCGCTGCACCAGGTGAAGAGCGGAAGCAGTTCCTTGCCGCCACCCGTGCCGATGGCCACCGGAGCGCCTGAGGCGGCGGGTATTTTTGCCGGATCAATCC
>JBJKQZ010000376.1:0-3192 GCA_046704865.1 Terriglobia bacterium | reverse complement strand
ACCCTCAGGTGGCCGCCCTCCACCTGAATTTCCATAATGATGGTTGAATGGGGTACTCCGAGAAACTCAGCCAGAATGACGCCGGTCTGCGCGAACCCGAAATCGTCTGATTGCAGGCCCGTCAGGACCAGGTCGGGCGTCTCCCGGCGGATGGCGGCCGAAAGGACTTTAGCCGTCGCGTGCGCGTCAAGGTTGGAGAATGCCTCATCGTCAATGTGCAGTGCACGATCAGCGCCTTTGGCCAAAGCTTCCTTGATGGCCTGGCTGGCGCGGGCTGGACCGAGGGTGCAAACGATGACTTCTCCACCCAGTTTCTCTTTCAGCCGCAGGCCCTCTTCAAGAGCATAAATATCGGGTTCGTTTATCTCGTGGCCGATGTCAGTTTCGCTGATCCAGCTTGAGGCTGCATTGACTTTGAGGATTGCATCCCGGGATGGGACTTGCTTAATGCAGACAACAATTTTCACTTGGACTTTTTCTCCCGGAGGAAAGGGTCAATCCAATGCAAGGCCGCCCTGGCTATTCGGAATAACGCTTAAAAAGCAGCGCCGCGTTGGTGCCGCCGAACCCGAAAGAGTTTGAAAGTGCGTAATTGACAGTTGCCTGGCGTGCCTGGTTTGGAACGTAATCCAGATCGCAGTCCGGATCCGGATTTTCGTAATTGATGGTTGGAGGAATAATCTGGTCGCGCAGGATGAGCGTTACAATACCTGCCTCAAGCCCTCCTGCTCCTCCCAGCAGGTGCCCGGTCATTGACTTGGTGGAACTGACCGGCATTTTGCGGGCGTGTTCCCCAAAAACTGTCTTGATGGCCAATGTTTCCAGCTTGTCATTGAAAGGGGTGGATGTGCCATGGGCATTGATGTAATCCACTTGCTCGGGCAGCAGCTTGGCATCTCCAAGCGCATTCCGCATCACCCGGATTGCACCATCAGCATTCTCTGAAGGCTGGGTGATATGGAAAGCATCGCCAGACATTCCATAGCCCACCACCTCACCCAGAATTTTTGCGCCGCGATTCAGGGCAAAGCCCAGTTCTTCAAGAATCAGGATTCCGGAGCCTTCACCGATAACGAATCCGTCACGCTCGCGGTCGAACGGCCTGCTTCCTTTTTCCGGTTCATTGTTGCGGGCCGAAAGTGCCCGCATCGAAGCGAATCCACCCACGCCCATTGGAGTGATCGCGGCTTCCGCACCGCCGCAAATCATCACATCGGCGTCACAGCGCTGGATAAGTTTGTAGGAATCCCCCACCGCATGCGCGCTTGAAGAACAAGCCGTGCACGTGGCGGAATTCGGCCCTTTGGCCCCCCAGCGAATTGAAACGAAGCCGGAAGCAAGATTGACGATGGAGGCAGGAATGAAGAAGGGAGATATCCGGCGGGGGCCACCCTGCATCAGCGCCGTGTGTTCGCGCTCAATGACGTCGAACCCTCCGATTCCGGAACCGATATAGACTCCGGCCCGCTCCGCAAATTCCGGGGTAATATTCAGTCCAGCCTGCTCCATGGCAAACTCTGCAGCTGCCATGGCGAACTGGATAAACAGCCCCATCTTCTTCACTTCTTTCTTAGGAATGAAGCGAAGCGGATCGAACCCTTTAACTTCTGCGGCGAATGTGACGGGGAAGCCCGTGGTATCGAAATGCGTGATGGGCGCAGCTCCGCTCTTTCCAGAGAGCAGATTCTGCCAGGTTTCTTCGGTTCCCACCCCCAGCGCGCTAACCAGGCCAACCCCTGTCACCACGACTCTTCGCGCCAAGATCTGTCCTCCTGTGAACCTGTGCCGTCAGTTCTTCGCGGGCTTAACGTGGGCCTGGATGTAGTCGACGGCATCTTTTACGGTCTGGATCTTTTCGGCGTCTTCGTCTGGAATCTCGATCTCAAACGCCTCCTCAAATGCCATCACCAACTCCACGATATCCAGCGAGTCGGCCCCAAGGTCATCCACAAAATGCGCCGTGGGGGTAACCTCTGCTTCATCAACACCAAGCTGCTCAACGATAATCTGCTTAACCTTTTCTTCAGGCGAAGCCATTTATATTTCCTCCTGACCCAACATGGGGTTGGCTATTCTAACTTTGCACTGCAGGGGCGTCAAGTTCCACTTTATCCGGTTTTCACTGCAATGTCGCAGCGCCCAAGGGCAATCAACATCCGCCCCGATACTGCCCTGAACGCTTTGTTCCCTTTGAACTTGTCTCGAACTGCAATCAGGCCATGTACATTCCACCGTTGATGTTCAGCACGTGGCCCGTAATATACCCTGCTTCCTCCGATGCAAGGAAGCGAACTCCATAGGCAACATCAAGGTCGGTGCCCATCCTGCCCGCCGGGATAATGCCCATCAGCTTTTCTCGCACCTCGTCAGGCAATCTGTCTGTCATGGGCGTCGCGATAAAGCCGGGCGCAACAGCGTTCACGGTAATGTTTCTTCGGGCAACCTCCGCGGCCACGGCCTTGGTCAATCCAATCAGCCCAGCCTTTGATGCGATGTAATTGGCCTGGCCGGGATTTCCCGCCTGGGCCACTACCGAAGCGATGTTAATAATGCGACCATAGCGCTGCCGCACCATGCCCGGAAGCGTCTCCTTAATACAATGGTAGGCGCCATCCAGATTAGTACGCAACACTGCGTCCCAATCTTCGGGTTTCATCCGCAAAATAAGATTATCCCGCACAACGCCAGCATTATTCACCAGAATATCAATCTTTTTCCATGTTTCCAAAACTTTGCCAATACCGGCTTTGATGGATTCCGCACTGGCAACGTCAACGCTCAACACCATTGCTTTGTGCCCTGCGGCCTCAATCTCTTTTGCAACGGACTCCAGTTTTTCCACGTTGCGGCTGGCCAGTACGACATCCGCTCCGGCTTCTGCAAGCACCAGAGCGCACGCCTTCCCAATGCCTTGGGAGGCTCCCGTAATTACCGCAACTCTTCCGGTCAAACTCATGGGTCACGCCGGAACAAAAAATAAACCGGGGGATTCATATTTCTTGTCCACCCGGCCCTTAATCTTTTACCTCGCCTGAACTGCGCCGGCAACTTCTTCCACTGAAGCCTGGTCGCCCGCGGGCAAAGCCTGTGCTTCGCGGTCAATCTGCCGCATCAGCCCGCAGAGCACTTTCCCGGGACCAGCCTCGACGAACAGGTCCGCTCCTGTGCTTCGCAGAGCGCGCATTGAATCCG
>JBJKQZ010000375.1:0-8635 GCA_046704865.1 Terriglobia bacterium | reverse complement strand
ACCACGCGGACGCGGCTCTGGAAGAAGCTGTCTATGGCCTGACGGAACTGAACGGCGAGAGCATCAGGAAGGCCCGGCTGGTCGCCAATCCGGGCTGCTATGCAACCTCGGTGATTCTGGCGCTGGCGCCCGTTCTGCGGAGCGGCTGGATTGACCCGAAGGCAGGTGTGATTTCCGATTCCAAGTCTGGCGCCAGCGGAGCCGGCCGCGGCCTGAGTGAAAAGCTCCACTTTGTGGAAGTCAATGAGAATTGCCGCGCCTATGGCCTATTTAACCACCGGCACGTACCGGAAATGCTCCAGTCGCTGGATCTGGCGGAAGGTGATTTTACTTTCACACCTCATCTGCTGCCGATTACGCGAGGAATTTTGAGCACCATCTATGTCCGCCTCACGAGATCGCGTACGCATGCGGAAGTGGTTGGGCTTTATCGCGATTTCTATGCGAGGGCGCCTTTTGTTCGCTTGCTGGACGCGGGCGTTCCGGAAATTCAGTCCGTCGCGCACACGAATTTTACGGACATCGGGTTTTCGATTGACCGCGGTGGCACGCGCATGATCATTGTTTCCGCGCTCGACAACCTCATCAAGGGAGCTGCGGGGCAGGCCATTCAGAACATGAATTTGATGTATGGGTTTGCAGAAGGAACTGCATTAACGTGAAAGTTGTTGTCAAGATAGGAGGACAAGCGGCAGAGGAACAGGCGCGGCGGCGGCATCTGGCTCACCAGATTGCGGGACTGTCGAGGGCTGGCCATCGTGTGGTGGTAGTACATGGCGGCGGCAAGGCGCTTACCCAGACCCTTCAGCGCCTGGGAATCGAGACGGTATTTCACAACGGCCTGCGGGTTACTGACGCAGCCACGCGCGATGTTGCATTGATGGTTCTGGCTGGGATCATCAACAAGCAATGGGTGGCGGACCTGGAAACCGAGGGCCAGCCGGCTCTTGGCATTTGCGGAGGCGACGGCAAGCTGGTGATGGCGCGCCGGCTGACCGCAACCGCTAACGGGGCGAAAAAGGATTTGGGATTTGTTGGTCGTCCGACAAGGATAAACACCGCCTTTCGGAACCTGGCGTAGTCAAAAGGCTTCGTGCCTGTTGTTGCAAGCCTGGGGCTGAGCGCGGCTGGTGAATATCTCAACATCAACGCTGATGATCTTGCAGCAGCGCTGGCAACGGCCCTTGAAGCTGACCGGCTGCTTTATCTGACGGAGTCGGGGGGTGTCTGGAATGCGGAGCAGCGAGTGTTGCCGCTGGTCCGTGTTAAGGACATCCGAAGCCTGATCCAGAAAGGGACGGTGCGGGACGGAATGATTCCAAAACTCCGCTCCTGCGCGCGAACTCTTCGGCATGGTGTCCACGAAATCGACATTATTTCGCTGGACGAACAAAACTCTTTGCTTCGGACTGTCATCAAACGTGAGAGTGTGGGCACAAGGATCGTAAATTCATAATGAACTACGAACAGATTGCAGAACTCGAAGAGCGCAGGTTGGTTCCCACTTACAAACGCCTGCCATTTCTTGCGGTGAATGGCGAGGGGTGTTACCTCTTCGACGACAAGGGCAGGAAGTATCTCGACTTTCTGGGAGGCCTGGGAGTGAATGCCCTCGGCCATGCACACCCGGAAATCCTCGCGGCACTGCGTGATCCAACGGAAAACCTGCTCCACGTATCAAACCTGATCTACCATCGCTTCCAGGCTCCGCTGGCGGACAAGCTGGCAAAGCTGACAGGGCTCGATCGCGCCTTCTTTGCGAATACCGGTACGGAAGCTGTTGAAGGCGCCATCAAGCTGGCACGGGCATACGGGCGCGAGCACTCCGCAGTACGCACCGGCATTCTGGCCATGGAAAACTCCTTCCACGGACGCACCCTGGGCGCCCTGGCCGCAACCTGGCCCGAAAAATATCGTAAACCTTTTGAGCCTCTGCCTCCGGGCGTAAAGTTTGTCCACCAGAATGACATTGACCATCTCAGGAGCAGCTTTTCAACGGACGTCGCCGCGCTGCTGGTGGAAGTGATTCAAGGCGAGGGCGGCGTGGTGGAACTCGATGAAGAATTTCTGAAAGCCGGACAGGAACTTTGCCGCGAGCACGGCGCGCTCTTTGTCTGCGACGAAATCCAATGCGGATTGGGGCGCACGGGTAACTTTTTTGCTTATCAGCGGTTCGGGCTGGAGCCGGACATCGTTCTGGTCGCCAAGCCGCTGGCAGGAGGTTTGCCGCTGGCGGCAATTCTGGCCCGTGAAGGAGTGGCCCAGGCATTTCATCCCGGCATGCACGGCACCACGTTCGGCGGAGGCCCGCTTCAGTCCCGCCTGGCCCTGAAATTCCTCGAAATTCTCGAACGGCCGGAATTCCTTGAACACGTCCGCCAGGTTGGCACACATTTCAAGAATCAGTTGTTGAATCTACAGAAGGAACTGCCCGTCATTCGCCAGGTTCGCGGCCAGGGACTGATGCTTGCCGCGGAACTCTCAATTCCCGGCAAGGATATTGTCCAGCAGGGTGTGGAAGCCGGTTTTCTGTTCAATTGCACTCAGGAACAGGTCTTGAGATTTCTTCCTCCTCTCATCGTTCAGAAGCAGCATGTCGATCAATTGATTGAGGTGCTGCGTTCGATTTTAATCTCAGTTTCAAGCCTTGAAAAAAGGGGGGTGCGCGCATGACGCCCGTTGCTACTATGGAAAAAAAAGAACAGCTTACAGTGCATGACTTAATCGCGGACCAGGACCTCACGGCGAATGATATCCGCATGGTTTTCGATCTTGCCGGCCGCGTAAAGGCATCGCCTGGAAAATACTCTCAGGCTCTGGCCGGCAAACAACTGGCGATGATTTTTGAGAAGCCGACGCTGCGTACTCGCGTGACTTTTGAAGTAGGCATGACCAGCATGGGCGGATTCGCCATTTATCTTGACCACTCCAAACCTCGCCTGGGTGAACGGGAATGCATCAAGGACGTTGCCCGCAATCTCAGCCGCTGGGTGAATGGCATTGTAGCCCGCACATTTTCGCACCAGTCGGTTGTTGAACTGGCCGAAAACGCTTCCATTCCGGTCATTAACGCCCTGACGGACCTGCTGCATCCCTGCCAGGCGCTTGGCGACTATTTCACGTTGACGGAAAAATTCGGGCGAGTGAAAGGCCTGAAGCTGGCCTATATCGGCGACGGCAACAACGTTTGCCACTCGCTGATGCTGACGGGCGCCAAATTGGGCGCCACAGTCCGCGTGGCCACGCCCTCCGGTTTTGAGCCCAAGACGGAAATGGTGGAACAGGCCAAGGACCTGGCTCGTGCAACCGGCGCAAAGATACAACTTTTCCGCGATCCCCTGGAAGCTGTCGCGGGTGCGCAGGCCGTCTACACCGATGTCTGGGCCAGCATGGGGCAGGAATATGCCGCTCATCTCCGGACGCAGGTTTTTGCGCCCTACCAGGTTACTGAAAACCTGATGAAGGCGGCCGGGCCGGACGCTGCTTTCCTCCATTGCTTGCCTGCACATCGCGGGCAGGAAGTCACGGATGCCGTCGTCGACTCCGAAAATTCACTGGTTTACGACCAGGCTGAAAATCGTTTGCACGTGCAGAAGGCGCTCCTCTTGCTGCTGATGAAGTCACATTGAGGATGAATATGGACACCATCACTTTATTACCGCTGGAGACTCTGGTGACGGCGTCCGAGCCCAGGGAGGGCACGACCATGCCGACCCTTCGCAAGGCCCGCCCTAGTGACGTTCCCGCGCTTTTCAAGATTATCCAACAGTATGCGGCCGAAGAGGTGATTCTTCCCCGTGCCCTGCCAGAGCTCTACGAGAATATCTGGGAATTTACGGTGGCGGAAAAGAGCGGGCAGGTGGCAGCGTGCGGAGCTCTCCGTTTGTACAACGAAGAAATCGCTGAGATACGCTCCCTTTGCGTTGACCCGAAGCAGAAAACTTCAGGACTCGGCCGCGCGATTACAAATCAGTTGATGCGTGAAGCCAGAGAGTTGGGATTGAAGAGAGTCTTCGCGCTCACCGTGGTTCCGGGGTTTTTCTCAAAAATGGGCTTCTACCCGGTTGAACGGGTTGCGCTGCCGCAAAAGGTGTGGCGCGATTGCCTGCAATGCGAAAAGTATTTCCGTTGTGATGAAGTGGCGATGGTCTTCGATCTCGCCAACCTGCCGATGGAAATGTCGTCCTCAAATTCCGGAACCAGATAATCTCGCTCATGGGCCTGAAGATTTTTCTCCGCCGTCCACGCCGGGTGGCGCTACATTGCCCGGATTGACGGGACCTTCCCCTGCGAAATAGACAATTACCATTCCAAGCGTCGCACCGATCGTATCAAAGCCACAATCGACAATTGAGGGACCGCGGCCCGGCACAAACCTTTGATGGAACTCATCGGTCAACGAGTAAAGCCCGGCCAGAAGAATACAGGCCAGGGCCTTTCGTGGATTCCAGGTGCTGCGATGGTCGTCACCGATTGCGTAGTAAAGGAAAATGGCAAAAATGGAGTATTCGGTAAAGTGGCCCAGTTTCCGGAAGCCCATTGCCAGCAAATGAAAGGTGCGGTGTGAAACGCCTATATGGAAGAAGGCCAGAATGTCACTGAGCAGGCCGTTCGAGAAAGACGCGCCAAACTCCCTGGTGGACATGTAGAAGATGACGCCAGCCCAGATAATGACCGGTACCCACCACAGGAAGGCCCGAAATCGAGTCTCAGTCCCGGCGCCGGGAGGCGCATTATTCGAGGCGATAGTTAGGGGCCTCCTTTGTGATGATGACGTCGTGCACGTGGCTCTCACGCAGTCCAGCGGGAGAAATCCTGACGAACCGTCCGCGTTGCTGAAGTTCAGGGATGGTGGCGCAACCAGAGTAGCCCATGCCCGAACGCAGCCCTCCCACAAGCTGCTGCACCATGTCCGCCAGCAGTCCCTTGTATGGCACCCGGCCCTCAATACCTTCAGGGACCAGCTTGGAAGTGGCTTCCTCCTGGCCGTAACGGTCCCGGGAGCCCTCTTGCATGGCACCAAGCGATCCCATTCCGCGATAGGACTTGAAAGTGCGGCCCTGATAAAGAATTGTTTCGCCTGGACTTTCTTCCGTCCCGGCAAAAAGGCTGCCGATCATCACCACGCTTGCCCCCGCTGCAATTGCCTTGGTAACATCGCCGGAAAACTTGACGCCCCCGTCCGCTATCAACGGAATTCCCGTTTCGCGCGCTGCGCGGGCGCATTCTGCAATGGCCGTAATCTGCGGCACGCCACCTCCGGAAACGACTCGGGTAGTGCAGATCGAGCCGGGACCGATGCCCACTTTCACGCCGGCAACACCAAGTTCAATCAGGTCGCGGGCTCCTTCATAACTTGCCACGTTTCCGGCGATCACTTCCGCATCCGGCAGCCTCTTCTTGATGGTTTTCACGGCTTCCAGCACACGCTCAGAGTGGCCGTGAGCGGTATCCACCACAATCACGTCCACCTGTGCGCGAACAAGTTCCTGCGCGCGCTCCAGGTAATCACCCGTAACGCCAACGGCGGCTCCAACTCTCAGCCGCCCGTGCGAATCTTTGGCCGCATACGGATACTCAATCTTCTTCTGGATGTCCTTGACGGTGATCAGCCCCTTGAGCATGTAGTTTTCATCCACGACGGGGAGCTTCTCAATACGGTGCTCGTGGAGGATCCGTTCCGCCTCATCCAGCGTGGTTCCGACGGGAACCGTCACCAGATTCTTCCGGGTCATCCGCTCTTCCACCATCAGGTCAGTGCGGGTTTCAAAACGCAGGTCGCGGTTGGTGAGGATTCCCACCAACTTGCCGTTCTCCGTGACGGGCACACCGGAAATCTTGTACCGGGCCATTATCTCAAGCGCTTCAGCAATCTTCTGGCGAGGCCCGATCGTTACCGGATCAACAATCATCCCGCTCTCGGAACGCTTCACTTTATCGACTTCGATTGCTTGCCGATCCACAGGCAAAGTGCGGTGGATGACTCCTAATCCACCTTGCTGCGCCAGCGCGATCGCCAGGCGCGATTCCGTCACCGTGTCCATCGCTGAGCTTAAGATGGGAATGTTGAGACTGATTCGAGCTGTCAATTGCGTACGGGTGTCAGCCGTGACAGGCAGGACGCCCGAACGGGCGGGCAAAAGGAGAACATCGTCGAATGTAAGTCCCTCGGGAATCGGACCATCGAGCATGGCGCCTCTTATTCAGATCCTTTCGGTTGGATTAAGGTTTAATTTTAGTTGGGTTAGCGAGGAGCGTCAAGGCAAGCCTGATTTCATGGACAGAGTGGAATACCTCGATCATGGCGAGTCAGACCGTACCATCCGCAGAGCGCCGATTCATGGGATGGTCTGTCTCCTTTTTATTCAACCTCAATCCGTTCGGGAATGGCAGACATCTGCGCGATGAAGCGCTCGATCTGCGTCGCGCGATGGGGAGGAGTCACGTCGCAAACCCGGCGGGCCTGAGAAAAAAGCAACCTGTCCGGTATGGCGGCCATGCCGCTCAAAGTGTCTGCAACAAACATCTGGGCCAGCCAAGCCCAGGCTTCGGCAAAACCTGTTTCATTGACCTGCCCCGCAAACTCCAAATCCGAGATAGCAAGGATTTCACTCCATCGTCCAAGCACCTGCTGATGGGCCTCGGAGGGGTCTTCAGAGTAGCCCGTTTTATCAAGAGTATCGGGGCTGGTTCGACTCAGGCGGTGATTCACGTCTCCCAAAACAAACCCGCCCCAGACTTCCGGAAGATGGACAACCACTTCACGAGGCAGCTTGAGCCCCGGATCAAATGCGGGGCAGGTGCACGACCAGAGCAAAGCCATCATGGCCTCATCCACCAGTTGAGTTCTCAAGGGAACGGTCAGGGCCCTGCCGGTTGCCTTTGACGAATCGGGATGCTGGGCGAGGTACGATTCGACGGGGCCGACAAGTTTCTTTTCCACCTGCTGCCTCAGGAAGTCATATGCGCACAAGGCTGTGGCCACAGTCCGCCGCCTGGCCTTATCAAGCCGCGAAACCTTGTACCAGAGCGGATGCGAAAATCGGTCCAGCAACCACATGAAATTTCCCTCTGTTCTATGCGATGCCCAACGCCGAAGTAAGGTTTCGACCCGCTGAAGGCCACCCGACAGGCCTGTTGGGAGCCCGATAAATGGGCTCCGGAGATTGTCTCCGTCTGCTTGTTCAGTGGCCAAAATAGCTTTGTCTCCGGCGCGCCTTAAAATGCGCCGTGGCCGCATCCCAATTTTCGCCGCAAAACGAAGGCAAGGCCCGAGTAACATCCAAGAAGCTTAGCCACAATGATCAGGTCTGCCCCGCTGTGATAAAAAAAGGTACTCGATCAATCAGGGCGCAATGGAAAGCACAGCGGCCGAAGCGTTAGGCAGAGTAAATGTGTAATTGCCATCTTCGCCCGGGGCAACGTTCGTAGTGTTAGGAGTTCCAATGTGCCCATCGCTATCGAACTGTTGCCCTCCGTAATGGACGTCGTCCGCCAGAGATCCCAGCCCTGGCGACTGGAGCAATAGAAGAGTGCCTGCCCCGACGTGTCCCGCAAGGTGCACGCTCACTGTGCCGGAAGCCTTCTCATCTTTGTTAATCACGAACACATGCACTTCGCAGCCCGGGCAGGCGGTTGTGGCAAAGGCAGTAATGTTATCCTTGGTTTCAACTGTAGCAGGCAGCAGGTGCTCGCCGGAAGCCCGCCTGGCGAACATGTACATCGCGTAATAGAGCGGCTGAGCAACGTTGCGATAGTGCACTTCATTGCCGGTCTTCCAGCTGAAAGTCTGCACAGGATTGTATGCACTGCCGCCGGCGCGGTAGCTGAAATGGAAATCCACGCCCGTATATCCGTCGCCGGCCATATTGAACATGTAATCGAGCCCCCAGACGGCGGAGGTGAAAGCATTGCTGACGCCGAACATGCCACCGCAGGAAGCCGAATTGGTTTCCGCAAGCGCGATCGGCAGATTATTCTGATGGGCCACGGCCACCAGTTGCTTTGAGAGGTCGTTAAATTCCTTCACCCGGTCCGGCGAGAGCAGTTCGGCCGCGGTAACATTCTTCTGATTGCACGTTGTAGTGGAGTAGTTGTGGACGGAAGCCAGCTTGAGGTCGGAGCCGAGGCCCTTCAGAATGACACCGAAATCCTCCGGATTGTTCCAGCCACAACAATTGGCTGGAGAAACAAAGTCATATTTGCGGGCTATGGGATTGGCCCGGAAGGCGCGGATGTAGGCGCGAGCTTCCTTCACATAATCGGCAGGGGAATAGTTCTTGGGCCGCGCGCCCGATCTCGGAAACAGGCTGGGCTCATTGCCGATCTCAAGGCCGATGATCTGGTCAGCCGGTATCTGTTTGGCAACGCCTTCGGTCGCTTCGCGCAACGCCCAGCGCGGCGAATTCTGCTTCAGGTTCAGTCCCAGAATCATGCGCCAGCCGGCAGCCTCCACGGCCGTCGAATAGAGCTTGAGCAGGCCCGGAGTTATCGGGCCTTTGCACCACTTAGGGTGTGGGGCGGCCTTGGGGTCCCAGCAGGTGTTGTCCTGGCTGTTGCCGCCCAGGCGCATCACGCCGGGCCCCAGATTGTGCATCATGGTGTAGAAGCCAGTGTTGGGAGCGCCGGGCTCGCC
>JBJKQZ010000374.1:0-3513 GCA_046704865.1 Terriglobia bacterium | reverse complement strand
CACCCATTCTTGCTCCACTCTCCTGCCACGTTGTTGCCAAGGACCACGAATCCCACGCCCTTTTGCGTCAGGAAATCCAGGAGATTCTGCGAATTGGTTCCAGCCACGATCGCCCCGCGAATCACGTCATGCCGCTGCAAAACCTGCGGGAGATGAAGGTCTCTCCAGGGAACGTTGCTGGAATATCGCACTGGAAGGAAGAGAAGTCCGTAATCGTGGGATGCGCAGTACGCTTCTGCTCCGACGAGTACGGCGGAATGGAAGGGATGCAGAACGGCCCGATTGCTAAGAATGAAAGCAATAATTCTCGATTTGTTCTTTCCATGAAGGTCAAAGCCCAGTTTTAACGCAGCGCGGTTCACGCGCTCCCGGAGCCGTGGCGTCACTGAATAACTTCCATTGGCCACCCGTGACACTGTGGCCATGCTAACGCGCGCCTCGCGAGCTACTTGTTCAACTCCGACTCTTCTGGATAGTCGTGGCACCGATCCGTCCGTTGGGGTTCAAGTATTAACTCATTCCTACGCCGCTCGCCATCTTCAACTGCATGAAGTGGGCCGGTCTGGGAATTTACCATCAAGCTGCCGCATTTTACGTTGCTCCTGAAATTTTTTCAATCCTAGACCATAATGGCCGGGTCTTAAAGAGACAAATGGTACCGCTAGTTTCTATGCAGAATCTGGAGAATCTGAACTCCCGTACCAATTGGAGTTAAGTGGATCGGTCTCGTGCTCAAAATACAGCACATATTGGATCACCTGGAGCTGAGGTTAGACACAATCTGCCGTCACGGTCTCCTCTCCAGTGTAATGAAAAAATATCATTGTTTACAGAAAATATTTCTTGACACCACCTCGCCGCGGCGGTATATGCCCTGTGTGGGCTTGGAGTTCCTCGCTGTAGGTCCCGGAACTCTATCGCTGCGCTATCGGTTTCCCAGGGGCGCGCCTGCGCCTAGGCAAGCTAGGACTTCGACAATTGGTCTTAGGTGGATCCGCTTAGTCAGCTTTGTGGGGTCAACCAGTTAAAGGTCAGAAAAAGGGGTGGGAATACATGAAGATGCGCGTTTTTGTTCTTCTCTTCATCTTCGTTGCACCAGTTGTTCTTTTGGCTCAGGAGTTCCGTGGAACAATCAGCGGTGCTGTCACCGACCAAAGCGGTGCAGCTCTTCCAGGCGTTCAGGTGACTGCCACGGAAACTCACACAGGGACCAAGACTCAGACCGTGTCAAACGCGGAGGGCCAGTATTCATTGCCATTCCTCCTCCCTGGGGACTACCAGATCGGCGCCCAAGCGAAGGGATTTAAGGCATTTGTCCGCCATGGAATACACCTTGCTTCAAGCGCTCATCCGGTCGTTGACATTCGTCTCGACGTGGGTGCGGCGTCGGAGACGGTTGAGGTTACGGCCAGCATTCCGCTGGTGAATACGGAGAACGCTACAACCGGGCAGACCATCACGACAAAACAGGTGGAAGACTTGCCTCTCAACGGCAGGACTCCAATGATGCTCGCGCAGCTTTCCATTGGGGTGCTCGCCACTTCCAATCCCTCTTTAGTGCATCCCTTTGATAATAATGGGGCAGCGGCTTGGAGCATCGGAGGTACGCCAAGCCAGACCAGTGAGCTTCTTCTGGATGGATCCCCCGACGAAATGTGGAGTGGCAGCTTGGCCTACAGCCCTCCCCAGGATGCCGTGCAGGAATTGAAGGTGGACGCATTCAATACGGACGCCGCCTACGGCCATACATTCGGAGGGACTGCAAACCAGGTTTTGAAGTCGGGAACGAACGGATTTCATGGGTCCATGTACGAATTCAGTCAGGTCTCGGCACTTGATGCGAATGATTTCTTCAATAATCGGGCAGGGGTGCCGCTGCAGGTAACCCATTACAATCAATACGGTCTGACGGCCGGGGGCCCGGTCGTGATCCCCAAGGTTTTCAACGGGCGTGACAAGCTTTTCTGGTTTTTCGCGTGGGAGAATCTTTCCGATGCCCAGCCGACAGCGAATGTCACAACGGTTCCAACAGATGCGGAGCGCAACGGAGATCTTTCAGCCCTCCTGGCCTTAGGATCGCAATATCAGATCTACAATCCGTATTCAGGGAAACTGAGCGGAACTACCATCAACCGGCAACCATTTCTGTGCGATCCATCGGGTAGCCCTCTGCCGACCAACGCTGACGGGACACAAACGCCCACCTCTGGCAGCACAGCCTGCAATATCATCCCGCAGAGCCTTCTGAACCCGATCGCACTTGAGTATTTGAAACTTTACCCCGAACCCAACGTCGCGGGAGAGCCAGACGGGTATCAAAACTACGGGAACAACAATACCAGCAACGATTCCTTTGACAACGAAATCGGTCGGCTGGATTACAACATGACCCAACGGAGCCATCTGTTCTTTGATTTCCGTCACAATAACCGCCTTCAAGCAAAGAACAATTACTTTGGCAATATGGCCACGGGGACCACGCTTCTGCGTGAGAACTGGGGGGGATCGCTTGATGAGGTCTATACGTTCTCACCGACTCTGGTGGCCGATGTGCGCTTCAATGGGACCTATATGCGTGAGGTTCACGGCGACCCGAGCACGGGGTTCGATCCGACGCAACTCGGTTTTCCTTCGTACATTGCCAGCAGCTCGCAGTACCAGATCTTACCGTTCATCGGCTTTTCCGGGAGTTGCGGGAGCCAAGCCAGCTTTCAGTGCTTAGGAAGCACCGGTGATTCACGAGTTCCATCGGCGTCGTATCAGGTCTTCGGGGATGTGATGAAGACTTTAGGCAATCACAACCTCAAATTCGGCGCTGATGTGCGGCAGTATCGTGTAGACACCATCACTTATGGCAGTCCTTCCGGCAGCTATGGCTTCGGAACGAACTGGACGAACGGTCCCACCTCCAGTTCTGGAGCCGCTCCCTTTGGTCAGGATTTCGCTTCATTCCTTCTTGGTCTGCCGATTAACGGAAGCTCGAGCACCGGCGTTTACACTGTGAACTCGTTTGGAACCTTCATCTCCTACTATTATGCCATGTTCGTTCAGGATGACTGGAGACTGAAGAGAAATCTCACCCTGAACCTCGGCCTCCGCTATGAGCACAACACTCCTTACGCGGAGAGCATTGGCCGCACCGTGAACGGCTTCGATTTCACCTCTCCGAGCCCGGTTGAGGCGGCTGCGCAAGCGGCCTTCGCCACCGATTTTCCCTCCGGTCTTCCCCCAGTTAACGGCCAGGCGTCACTGACTCAGTTGAGCGTGCCCGGCGGCCTGACCTTTGCCACTCCCGGCAATCACGGCGCATATCAGGTCAATTCGCATATGTTCAGCCCGCGAGTCGGGTTCGCCTGGAGCCCGACTTCCTGGATTTTCGGCTCAAGCACCATTCGAGGCGGCTTCGGTATCTTCGTATCGCCACTTTCTATGGCTACCCTGGCTCCCGACGGTAACTATTCTTCCAATCCAATTCTCAATCAGGAGGGTTTCAGCGCCAGCACGCAATACGTG
>JBJKQZ010000373.1:0-3159 GCA_046704865.1 Terriglobia bacterium | reverse complement strand
CTTGGCTGCAGCACTTCCGCCGGCGAGCGCTACGGAACGCTGCGAAGGATTCTCAACCGCTACAACGGTGACGTAAACGGATATTTCCTGTGTGACCGCGGGCGCTTTGGCTACGAATTTGTCAATAGCGAGGACAGGGTTCGCCAGACGCTCTCCCGCCAGGACGGCAAACTGAAAACCTTGCCTAAAGAGAAGGCTGTTGAGCAATTGAGCGACATCCTGAAGGGCAACAACAAAGTGATTGGAATCGGCTCGCCGCGCGCGTCGCTCGAATCCAACTTTGCGTTGCGAACCCTTGTTGGGCCGGACCACTTCTTCAGCGGCATGTCGGACGAATCCTCCCATCTGGTTTCCATGATGGCGGAGATTCTGGGCCAGGGCCCGGCGCGGTCGCCCTCCCTGCATGAAATCGAGCACGCTGACGCGGTTTTTGTTATCGGTGAGGATGTCAGCAATACTGCGCCGAGGGTGGCACTGGCGCTGCGGCAGTCAGTGCGGCAGCAGCCGATGGAAATGACCGACAAGATGAAGATCCCCCGGTGGTTGGATCACGCAGTGCGAGAAGCGATCCAGAATGATAACGGTCCTTTATTCATCGCCACTCCAAACGCCACTCGATTGGATGACGTTGCCACGGAAACTTATCGCGCCGCTCCGGACGACATTGCGCGCCTGGGTTTTGCAGTCGCCCGCGCTCTCGATCCGCAGGCTCCCGCGGTGCCGGATCTTTCAGATGAAGTTCTTCTGATGGCCAATCGTATTGCCCAGACCCTGAATGCTGCGAAACGCCCGCTGGTTGTAGCTGGCCCCAGCCTGAACAGCGAAGCGGTGATCCAGGCTGCTGCAAATGTGGCCAGGGCGCTTTCGAAGGACGGCAAGACGGCCGGGCTCAGCTTCACTATGCCGGAGGCGAACAGCCTTGGGCTCAGCCTGTTGGGCGGCGGCGATCTGGGTGAAGCTTTCAAAGCCGTGGAATCCGGCAAGGCGGATACCGTCATCATCCTTGAAAATGATTTGTACCGGCGCGCGCCCGCCAGGGCTGTTGACAATCTGTTGCAGGCTGTTCGGCACATGATTGTGCTGGACCATCTGTTGACGCCCACAACCGCCAAAGCGGAATTTGTGCTGCCGGCAGGTTCTTTTGCTGAGTCTGACGGAACCTTCGTGAACAATGAGGGCCGCGCCCAGCGGTTCTTCCAGGTTTACGTTCCGGCGGACGACATCCAGGAGAGCTGGCGCTGGCTGGTTGACATCATGAAGGCGGCTGGACACCCCGAAGCCGGCTCCTGGAACGTGCTGGACGATCTGGTCTCCGCCACAGCCGCTGCATCTCTCGAGCTCAGGAAAATTACAGAGGCTGCGCCGTCGTCGAAATTCCGGATGCTGAATGAAAAGATCCCGCGTTCTCCGCACCGGTATAGCGGCCGCACCGCCATGCTGGCAAACCTGAACGTCAGTGAGCCGAAGCCGCCGCAGGATCCTGATTCCGCACTCGCATTTTCCATGGAAGGCTATCCGGCACAGCCGCCTTCCTCGCTGACGCCGTTCTTCTGGGCGCCCGGCTGGAATTCCATCCAGTCGGTCAATAAGTTCCAGAGCGAAATCAACGGTCCCTTGCGGGGAGGCGATCCCGGCGTGCGGTTGATTGAGCCGCCGCAGATAGCCAGCGGGTTGTATTTCTCGGCGCCGCAAAGGCCGTTCCAGGCCAGGCCGGACGAGTGGCTGCTGGTGCCGCTCTATCACGTTTTTGGTTCTGAGGAATTGAGCAGCAAGGCCCCGGCGGTGGCTGAACTGGCTCCAAAACCCTACATTGCTCTGAGCACCGCGGATGCCGAGCGGCTGCGGGTGAAGGAAGGCGCGCAGGTTGAAGTCAGCGTTGCAGGGAGCGCCCAGAAACTTCCCGTGGTGGTTCAGCCTGATCTGCCCAAGGGCGTTGCCGGGCTTCCGGCAGGATTGGTCCCGGTGGAAGGCGCCGGACTGCCTGCCTGGACCAGGCTTTCACAATCATGAATACGACGATCTATTACATCATCGTTATTTTTGTTGTCCTGATGGTTCCGCTGAACCTGGCTGCGTTGCTCATCTGGCTGGAGCGGCGGCTGCTGGCCCTGTGGCAGGACCGCTATGGGCCAAACCGCGTGGGACCCTTTGGTCTGCTTCAATCCCTGGCGGACATGATCAAGATTTTCTTCAAGGAGGACTGGATTCCGCCCTTTGCGGACAAAGTCGTCTTTGTGCTGGCGCCCGCGATTATTGTGGTGACCGTCCTTTTGACTTTTGCGGTGATTCCGTTTGCCCCGTCGTTTGTGGTGGCAAACCTGAATATCGGTGTACTGTTCTTCCTGGGACTCTCTTCGCTGGGCGTTTACAGCGTGGTGCTGGCCGGTTGGTCCTCAGATAGCAAGTATTCATTGCTGGGCGGACTGCGCGCTTCAGCCCAGATGCTGAGCTATGAAGTTTTTATGGGACTGGCCATGATGGGAACCGTGCTGATGGCCGGGTCGTTCAACCTTCAGGATATTGTTGAAGCGCAGCGGCACGTGTGGTTTGTCGTCCCGCAGTTCCTGGGATTTGTGCTTTTCTTTATTGCCGGAATTGCGGAAACCCGCCGCCTGCCATTCGATCTGCCGGAAGCTGAAAGCGAACTGGTCGCGGGATTCCATGCCGAATACTCCGGCATGAAATTCGGGATGTTTTTCGTGGGCGAGTACATGGGGGTCATCCTGATCTCCTGCATGATCACGCTGCTTTATCTGGGTGGATGGCTGGGCCCGGTGCTGCCTGCAGGAGTCTGGTTTTCCATCAAGGTATTTCTGCTGATCTGTTTCTTTATCCTGCTGCGGGCATCGCTGCCAAGGCCTAGGTTTGACCAGTTGATGTCCTGGGGATGGAAAATCATGCTGCCGCTCGCACTGGCGAATTTGCTGGTCACGGGAGCTCTTGTGCTTGCCTTCAAGTAATGAGGCAAGCTCTGGTTGATGAGGTTGGGAGTTATTAAATGCTAAGCATTTTAAGATCGCTCTGGAATGTACTTCTGCACATGTTCCAGCCAAGGGTGACCGTCCAGTACCCTGAGCAGAAGCCTTACCTTCCTCCCCGGCACAAGGGCCGCATTATTCTCAGCCGCGACCCTGACGGCGAAGAACGCTGCGTGGCATG
>JBJKQZ010000372.1:0-7109 GCA_046704865.1 Terriglobia bacterium | reverse complement strand
CTGGTTCTGATTCTGGCAGGCTCGCTGCTGCTGAATCGCCATAGTGCCCAATCAAATCGTCAACAAGCCCCCGTGACGCGTTCTGCGGAGCAACCCACACCAAAGGCAAGTATAAAACAGGAAATTTCCAGTACCGCCCCTTTTGCACTGTCCCCTGCGCAGTCCACAGCTGCTGTCCAGTCGCACAGTGCGGGTGTTGTTGAGCGCGCAATTCGCCAGAAAGTCCTGCCCGATGTTCCCCAGAGTGCACGCGACACCATTCGAGGTACTGTGAGAGTCAGTGTGAAAGTTGTGGTTGATCCGTCGGGGGACGTGACGGATGCAACCTTTGTGTCTCCTGGGCCGAGCCGGTATTTTGCCAATCTGGCTTTGCAAGCTGCGAGGAGATGGAAATTTCAGCCCGCGGAATCCAATGGCCAACAAGTCTCGAATGATTGGATCCTGCGATTTGGGTTTAAGAAAGATGCGACGGAAGTCTTTCCATTGCGGGCAACTCGATAACTGCAAGGGCCAATTCATAGTTCCTGGATTAGGACCCATGCCACATCTACAGAAGGAAGAAAAAGTAGAAATGCTACCTTTCTCTTAGCAACCGATCGTTTGAGGACGGGCAGGATAAACTTCAGCGGACATGGCTGGCTTTTCACGGAATGAAATTCTACGATTCCGAGAGTAGGATTTACAACAAACCCACCATTGGATACGCCAAAAAACGATCCTGATCAGGAGTTATAACTCCGTAACTAATGGTTGCATAAAGACTTGTACACATCACAGGTGATATGGGGAGCAACCTGCATCTAAAGGAAGCAGCATTGTGACGATTCGATTTCGGGTGCTAAGAGACAGCAATTTATTGAATGACCTGACCGAAGTATGGAAGAAAATCTCGAGTCAGAGCGTGGTCGGGGGAAGAAAGAGAGATTGACGCACGGTGACAATGTCTGGATCTGAGCTTGTCCTTCGGATGAATGGAAACTTTAATTTGATTGCTTAAGAGGCAAATTATGAAAAGAGTGATTCTAATTGTTTGCACAATACTTTGGGTTCTGCCCTTAATGGCACAGACTGCCAGTTTAAACAACTCCACCCCCGGAAATATTCAGGACGTTGTGGCAGTCTTGAGAGAAAATTCGAATCACGCTACGGTAAGGGGCGGTTTAGTGCTGGCTGAGAATTCTAATGGTGGCACTCCTGGCAATGCCGGTCCGTCGACCTCCCAGCAGCCGAACATCACTACTGTAGCCGGCGAGCAGGCCTACAATGTGAGAGCCTATGGAGCCAAAGGCGACGACACCACCGATGATACAGCGGCGATTCAAGCCACCATCAACGCATTGCCTTCCTGCAGCTTTGGAATGTCCGCTTGGGCGCACTGCGGCGAAGTGTTTCTGCCACACGGAGTGTACAAGACCACATCTTCCATAAACATTAATTCACCATTTGTGTTTATAAGGGGCGATGGTTCAAATTCGGCAATCGTGGATTTCCATGGAAATTCAGGATGCGCTATCGAGTGGACATCGAATCCCTTTAACTCCGGCTCCGGAGAAAGCAACGCAGGGGGAATTGACAACCTCAAAATTGACGGTCGTTCCAGCGGCCCCGGTACCTGTGGGCTGGATACGTACGATATCGGCGGGTTCAGGGCCAATGGTCTGACCATTGCAGACTTTACCGGAAGTGGTTCTGCAGGATGGCTTGACCGGTCGGTAAAACACTGGAACGAACGATTCAGAATATATTCCATGGAGCTATCAAACAACGATACCTCTTGGAAGATTGTAAAAGGTGCGGGTTCAGGCGGAACGTTTGGTTACGGGTTTTTTAATGTCTGGATAAACGTTGGGGTTTCAAGACGCTCCGGCCAGACTGCTGTTAGCGAGAGCGGTGGCAATCTGTTATTCTCAAGCGTCTTTATCATTATCAATGGCCCGGGAAATGTAAGTGCGAATGGCATAGAGCTCTTTGACGGTGCTTCCTGGAACAACAACCTTTACAACATTCATATGGAGCTGGGCAAAAACGGTTCCGGTGGGAACAACATCGGGATCAATGTTGATGCAACATCAAAAATGGGAGGCATGGGAATCGTTGACGAATATCTTTATATGTCTGACAACATTTCCCCGGGCGGAGTTTACAGTGTTCTGTCGGAGGGCAAGGGCGGGGTCAAGGCGTACCAATTTGGGATCGAGCAATACCCAAACGGTCAGGACAGGACTACGGCGGGTTTTGAAATCGGATCACCTTCCGATTGCGGAACCGCCCTCATCGCCCAGAAGTTTTGCGAGCCAGCTACGGGGGCGGGATACGCCCCATTCGGGATCTACCAGGCCGGGGCATTCAAGATGGGGATTGCCACCGACGGCAACTTGATGAACTCAGGCGGGCACGAAATCGCTCTTCCAGCCTATGGAGGGAAACTCGCCCTTTCAGGGTCCAACGGGATCAGCGGTGGAACAGTAAATCTTTCAGGTGGCGTAGCTTCTCATTCGTTCGCCACGGCCTATTCCTCCGCTCCGGTGTGTACGGCTTCTGACCAGACCAGGCCGGCACCCGTCCTGGTAAAGAGCAACAACGTGGGGATTACGCTCAATGGCAATGGCTCAGACGTTGTGACTTGGATTTGTACGCCTGCCGCCAACTAATTCAGATTGGAGATTTATCATTAACACAGAATCTTCCCGGTCAAGGAGGTCTTGGCGTGAGCATTATTCTGTGCTCCGGATTAACAGCTGGTAATTCGATGTCAATTTGCGCGCTTGCATTTTTTTCTTAACCGCCAAAGGTTGTTACGACTGCTCTGGGGTTGACATCCCACTCTGTGACTCCGAGATCGTCTGGAACAGCCAGACCACAGCCGATGAGGGTTCCCGACAGCCCGACAGGCGGCAGGTGAATTGTTAAATTTTCCATTTGTCCAATTGAAGGATGATGGTTTGTGGCCCCGCCGGGGAAATCGGATCGATGTGCGGTTTATCACCGAAACTATTTTGCCGAGAATCCTATGTAAAGTATTTTATTTCAATTAGCTAGGCTCCTGCTTGAAGCATTGTTCTTAACAGAGACCTTATTATCTTTCGTTCCCACTAATAGACCGTTTTGGGTACTTTTCGCCTAGACCGCAATTGGTACTTTTGCCAGCGCCGGTTTGGTACATTCCAAAGTACACCATTGGACCTTTCTTTCTCCTGCGGTCCTCCGATAATTAAATCCCTAGGGGAAACTCTCATGAATGCAAGAGTACGGGTGCTTGTAGCCAACCAGCCAAGGTTAATGCGAGAGCTTATTCTCGCCACACTGTTTGACCAGCCGGATATCGAAGTGGTAGGTGAGGTGGTCGATGACGCTGATCTCCTTTCCACCGTGGAAGAGCAGCGTCCAGACTTTCTGATTGTCGGGATGGACAAGACCGGAACTCGCCCGTCCCTATGTGACCTTCTGCTAACAAAGTTTCCTAATATGAAGATCCTTGCTCTGGCGCCGGAGCGAAACAGCAGTGTTTTCTATTGGGCATCGCTCGATATCCATTCTTTCGATGTTGAAGCCTCTGAAGAAGGCGTCCTGGGAGCATTGCGGGGCGGGTCGAAACGGAGGGCACAGTGAAACGGAATGGATCGGCCAGTGAACTCTTAAAAATAAGACGGTGGGCTCGTTTACGAATAGCCTTCCTTTTAGTTTTGTCAGCGCTCGTGGTGTCGCCTATGGTGAAGGCACAGCAACAGCAGCAAGTGCAGGAGCGAGTGCCGAGCCAGCCGCAGCAGACACAGTTACAACAGGAACAGGAACCGGGACAGACGCAGTATGGGCAGACCTGGCAGGATTTTGAAGTTGCTCCTCCATCGGATCTGGCGCAGCAGAACTTGAACTACGTTGCGGCCTCTGCTTCAGAAATCGAAGCCGTTCTCAACGAGCAACCTGGACTCCTGGTGGAGCTTCAGAACTGGGTAGCGCGCGACGCGACCGATCACGGTCAGATGGTGGACGAGCAGCAGATGAGCCGTGACGGAATTTTTGATCGCCTGGCCCGCGACCGTAAATTTCGTGCTGTGGCAACACGGCTCCTGCAGCGGTACGGCTACCTGACGCCGGAAGTGAATCCCACGTCGAGGCAGGGCATGCAGCAGCAGATAGAGTTCCTGGCGGAGGAGAAGAGGCTCCAAGAACAGCCAACCCGCCAGAACCCTCCCGCGTCAAATCTTGCAGGGAGTCAGGGTTATCTGGCCAACCGTGAAAGTTCTTCGCCTTATCCGCGCACGCCCAGGTTCGACCAACGGCAGCAGACGCCCAACCTTCCACAGTGGGGTCCGGTGCCAACTGTGCCGCAGAACCCGCCGAGTTTCAGCAACCCGAACGGGCAGATGATGAACTTGCAGGAAGCCAGCCAGACTCTAGGTCCGCAAGGGCTTCCCAATAGCCAGGGCGGGGCGCTTAGCAACGGCCAGTTGAGACAGCCCAATATGGACGGTTTGAATGGCCTGAATGGGCCGGAGGGCAGTGCCAATTTTGGACAGGGTTTGAATGAGTTTTCGGCATCCTCCCCTAATTATCCGCCACTTTCGAACCTGCCAATGGGAATCAATAGCGGCCGCTCCCAAATGAACCAGGAACTCCGTGAACAGGGAGTCCAGTCGCCGGGACCTCCGCAGGGAACGCTTGCCCGTCCCTGGCAATATTCGCCTTACTACCAGCAGACTGGGCAGAGTTATCAGGAAGTGTCCCCACGTCCCGCAGTGGTTCATCGGGCTAATCCTTATTCAAACATTCCCTCGCTCTACGACCTTTACGAGCAGGTTTCACCTCATTCACCGAAGCTGCAGCGTTTTGGCCTGGATGTTTTTGAGAATGTGCCCGCGGATACCACTGAACTTCCCATGGACCTGCCGGCGGGACCCAGTTACGTGGTGGGTCCGGGCGACGGCCTGACGATCAACTTGTGGGGCAGTGTGGCATCGCGCATGTATCGCGTGGTCGATCGCGAGGGCCGGTTGTCACTGCCGGAAGTTGGTCCCCTGATGGTGAGCGGAGAAACCATGGGCCAGGTGCAGGAAAGGGTCCAGCAGGCGTTGCGGACCCAGTTCCGTGACGTTTCCGCTGATGTCTCCCTTGCGAGGCTTCGTACGGTCCGCGTGTATGTGGTGGGAGAAGTAAAGTATCCCGGGGCGTATGACATCAGCTCGCTCTCAACTCCGTTGAATGCCCTTATTGCGGCAGGCGGGCCTTCGCGGGACGGCTCACTGAGGATGGTCAAGCATTACCGTGGCAAGGAACTGGTCCAGAACGTTGATCTTTACGATCTGTTACTGCACGGTGTTCGATCTGACCTGCAGCGGCTTGAGAATGGAGACACGATCCTGGTACCGCCGGTTGGCCCGGAAGTGACAGTGGAGGGCACAGTGCGGCGCCCGGCAATCTACGAGCTGAATGGAGAAAATACCTTGGCCCAGGTGCTTCAGCTGGCTGGCGGCATTCTCCCCACAGCCGCCCTTCGCCATATTGAAGTTCAGCGTGTCGTGGCGCATGAAAAGCGGACAATGCTGAGCCTGAACATCCAGAATCCGAAAGGTTCAACGGAGATTAACCAGCAACTCCAGACTTTCAAGGTGGAAGACGGGGATATCATACGGATTTTCCCCATAGCTCCCTACAACTCGGACGCTGTCTATCTTGAGGGGCATGTGCTGCGGCCAGGACGTTACTCCTACCATCCGGGAATGCGCCTGGGAGATCTGATTTCTTCCTATTCTGATCTGCTTCCGGAGCCGGCTACACACTATGCGGAAATCATCCGCCTGAACCCGCCGGACTATGCTCCGAGTGTTGAGAGTTTTGATCTGGCGGCAGCTCTGGCCCACCCGAAGACCTCACCCAGGCTTGATCCGCTTGATACAGTGCGGATCTTCGGCCGGTTCGATTTCCATTACGCGCCGACCGTGATGGTGGGCGGGGACGTTCGGAATCCGGGAACGTACCGAACATCCGGAGTGGTTCGCGTACGCGATGCGATCTATCAGGCTGGAGGCCTTGCGCCGGATGCCTATCTTAATTCAGCCCAACTCGTGCGCAGCCTGCCTGACGGAAGGCTGAAAATCATGAGTATCAATCTGCGCGAGGCAATGGATGGAGACCCCCTCCAGAACGTGCTGCTCGAATCGCGTGACAGGATTTTAGTGCAGCGGAATCCCCTGAAAGCTGATCCAGCCAGCGTTTACGTGGAAGGGCAGGTTGAGAGGCCGGGCCGCTTCCCTCTGACGGCGAACCTACGCATCAGTGATCTGGTGGGTCTGGCAGGCGGGTTAAAGCGTGGAGCGGACAGGCAGATGGCCGACCTGACCACCTACAACATCAACGGCCCTGGCCCTGCAACCACTGCGCATCAGAAGATCAACCTGGAGGCGGCGCTCCGGGGAACCGGCGGAGATGATCCTGTAATGCGGGATGGAGATGTACTGACAATTCGGGAGGTTCCCGGGTGGAGCGATCTCGGAGGGTCAATCGCGGTCCGTGGAGAAGTCGAGCATCCTGGGACTTATGGGATCACTCCTGGCGAGCGGTTGAGTTCGGTGCTCGAACGCGCTGGTGGGTTCACCAAGCAGGCTTATCCCTATGGGGCAATTCTGGAGCGCAAAGATGTCCGAAAGATCCAGATGGGATCGTACGAGGATCTTATCGCGCGAGTGCGGCAATCTCAGGATGAATTGAAAGCTAAGATAACGACTATTACCGACCCTGACCAGAAGATTGCCATGGAAAGCAGTTACCAGCAGTGGCATACGACTCTCCAGACCTTGCTCCAAAATCCTCCCATTGGTCGGGTTGTCATCCACATTTCAAGTGAACCCCGTCGCTGGGCGCGCTCTCCAGAGGACGTTCAGGTGCGCCCGGGGGACGTGCTGATAATCCCGACGAAACCGAGTTACGTCATGGTCCAGGGGCAGGTGTATAACCCGACCGCCGCGTCCTTCCGCCCAGGAAGGAGCGCGAATTGGTATCTGAGCCAGGCGGGCGGGGCAACCAACCTGGCGAACAAGAAAGCCATCTTTGTCATTCGTGCGGATGGGAGCGTTGTCGGGTCGCAAGGGTTCTCTCTATTTCGTGGGAACCCC
>JBJKQZ010000371.1:0-8269 GCA_046704865.1 Terriglobia bacterium | reverse complement strand
ACGCGCAGGAAAGTCTTCCCAAGGCCATAGCAGCGGAGCGGAAGCTGAAACAGATCAATTCCGATGTTCAGACAGAAGGTGTTGTGGCGGACGCAACCAGCCGGAACATTGAAGACCTTGTTCGTGGATTTGACGTCATCCTGGATGGAACAGACAACTTCGAAACGCGCTATCTGCTGAATGACGCCGCAGTCAAGCTGGGGATTCCCTGGGTCTACGGAGCGGTAGTGGCCAGTTCCGCCGTCACAATGACCATCCTGCCGGGCCGGGGTCTGTGCCTTTCCTGCGTCTTCCCCGATGCCCCCAGCGGATTGCACGAAACCTGCGACACGGTGGGCGTCATCGGTCCGGCAGCCGCTTGGACGTCAGCCATTCAGGTAACGGAAACTTTAAAAATTCTTCTTGCGCGCGAACATGATCTGCACGGAACCCTTTATGGATTCGACGTGTGGCACAACCGCACCCAGCAGGTCCGGCCCAGGCGCGATCCCGACTGCAAAACCTGCGGGCAGCGGATTTTCACTCATCTGGAAGAAGGAGAACCGCTCCCGACAACGCTTTGCGGCAGAGATGCCGTCCAGATCCGCCACCGCAATTCCCGCGACCTCGACCTTGGGCTTTTGAAGTCCCGCCTCGAGCAATTCGGGGCGGTAAGGGCCAACAATTTCCTGCTGAAATTTTCCTTCGACGGCTACGAGATGACAGTTTTCCAGGATGGCCGCGCCATGATCAAGGGCACACACGACCCCGCCGTCGCCCGCGGACTCGACGCAAAATACAACCGCGCCTGAAGGCTGCCGTGGACGGCGACCTCGCCGACTCCGGCAAAATAGCTTTCCATTTCGATTGAGGCTATCGCGAGCTCAGGTTGTATTCCGCAACACCTGCGCGCGTGACCACAAGCTGCCGGTTCAATTGGAACTTCAGTTCCGTACCGCGGGGCAAAGTCAGGTCAGGACCGCGGCGCCGAAAGCTGTCCACAAGCCCTGCAGCTCCGCCAATCACGCCGCCGATAAAAGCTCCGTGCAAGCCTCCAATCATGGTGCCTAGCGCGCCTCCGCCGCCGATTCCGATGCCGACTTCCTTGATGTCACGCATCCGGGCATCCGGACCGCGAACCATGCCTTCAGCATTTTCAATACGGATACCTGGCGCACCGTAGGTCCGCAGCAAGACGCCGTTTACCGTAAAGGTCTGTCCGTTGGGGAAAGCCAGGGTCTCAGGAACCAGCAGCATCTTGCCCACGCCCTTGATGCGGCCTGGGCGGCTGAGGCTGGCAATCCGGCCCCGGATGGTGGCGCCGGCTGGAACAACCTGGCTGCCGTTCACGACCACAGGCTCAGCAAGTGTGGCGGCAAACAACTGCCCCTGCGTGTTGGAGGACGTTGAAAGCGTCTCAGAGAGTTTGCAATTGAGGATGGTGCCGGGCGGAACAGTGAGTGTTGCAGCAACTCCCGCCCAGGCACTCAGGATGAGCACAGATACAACCAGCGCAGCGCGCTTGACCATGACTTCACCTCCGAAGCAAGCTTCATGGCCGGACTCTGGCGCTCTGTCCAGCTGTTTTTTTGGGAACCCGTGGGAAACTTGAGAATCTTGAAATTCAGTCCGCCTTGTCAGGACCGTGTGGCTCTATCGGACTGAATCCCGTGCCATTATCACCGCCATCTGGCTACTGCGGCCCCTCCGACCGTAACGCCATCTGGTGGGTAATGTTCTTCGGTGTACTAATATATCCGGTGATCACGCCCTTGTCCACCTTGTTCACAACCAATTCGCAGAAAGTCCGCGAGCCGCGTGTGCTGAAGAAGATGGGCTCATCAATGGTGCGGTTGCTCTTTGTAACCCAGACGTCATCAACCAGCAGGTCCAAAGTAAAGCGGTGATGCTTCTTGTTGGTCTTTTTCAGGTCCAGACCAATATCCGCCAGGTGAATGGGATGGTGGCGGACAAGTGTGAACTCGTAATAATCCCGCTGGCCCAGCTTCCGCAGAGCCGCAATCTCGTCGTGGTTGCGGGCGATCAGCGTTCCAAAGCGGGTTCGCGTCATCCCAAAGCTGTTGACCAGCTCATCCACGCTTTTCTTGGTCTTGCTCAGGTCCGTCTTGGTGTCGGAAACGTCCGCAGTCAGAGCCCCGAGTTGCTGCTGATCGGCCTTGAGAGCAATCTCGTGCTTCAGGTCATCCATCTGCTTCGCATGTTGCGTCTGGATTTCGGCCACCATCGCGCGGGCTTGGCGGAGTTCTCCCCGCTGCGCACCCAGATGGCGCGAGGCGTCATCCAGTTCAACCTTCAACGCCTCAAGCTGCTGCTCATTGGAATGCTCCAGCGTCATCAGTTTGGATGTGAGCTGGTCGTTAAACTGCGTTGTCAATTCCTGGCGGGTTTTCGCGTCCTGGGTCTTGAAGGCTTTTCCCATTGTTGCGATCCGGCTGATCGAATAAATCTCTGCAACCATCAGCACCGCCAGGGCGATCAATATTACCTTGATGCTGTTGTTGATGCCCCAGCTCGCAGACGGACTCCCCTGCGAGTCACCCTGGGCGGGCATATCGTTCGTTGCCATCGTGTTGCCTCCTCAAACTGTAAGAAACCGAATATTGAGCCGCAGAACTTGGATACTTAGGGTCACGCAATTGGGGTTCCAGCCTCCGGCGCTGGATTAATGATAGGGAAACAGATAGCTTCCAGTCCTTCCTTGAAAGCAATCATAGGGTGAAATTGGAATTTCTTACGTGGCGGGTGTAAAAAGTGCAAAGTGGCAAAAGTAGAAATGTGCAAAAGTTTGCAACTTTTCGAGTTGATTTACCTTATTTACTGGGGAGGTCTTTGGTCTTTCCGGAGCGGGCGTCGGATTTTGACCCGGCTTTCTTTTGCTTCTGGATGCGAACCCAGCCTTCTTTATTCACCTGGCGCGCACGGCCGACGGCCAGCGACTCGGGAGGAACGTCTTCAGTGATTGCCGATCCGGCTGCCACGTACGAACCCTTGCCGATCCTGACAGGAGCCACCAGCATGCTGCCGCTGCCGATAAAAACCCCATCCTCGATTTCAGTACGGTTCTTCTTTTCGCCATCGTAGTTGCAGGTCACTGTCCCGGCCCCAACGTTCACCTGCTCGCCCAGGTTTGCATCGCCAAGATAGGTGAGGTGCCACGCACGGGCGCCCCGCCCCACGCGCGACTTCTTCACTTCAACAAAATTTCCAATGCGCGCGCTGTCCTCAATCACGGCACCGTCGCGCAAGTGGGCAAAAGGTCCCAGGATCACATCGGACCCGATTTCACATCCCGTAACAAACGTGTTCGGCCGCACCAGCACGCGGTCACCCAAGGTTGAGTTATCAATCGTCGAATGCACCCGGATCGTGCAGTCCCGCCCGATGCGCGTACTGCCCAGCAGGCTTACGCCGGGCTCGATCACCGTATCGTTCCCCACTTCCACAGTGGAATCGATATAGGTTGTCTCCGGATCGGCGATGGTAACACCGTCCCGCATCAAGGCTTGCGCTTTCTGCAGTCGCAGAATTCGCTCAATCCGCGCAAGTTCAACCCTGTCGTTGACGCCCAGGACCTCGCGCGCATCCTCAACCGGGAAGGCCAGGACCTTTTTGCGCTGTTGATTAAAAATCTTCACCAGGTCCGTCAGGAGATATTCCTTTTGCGTGTTCTTGTCAGAGAGTTTTCCAAGGTTCTTCAAAAGGTCGGCCCGCGAAAAACAAAGGATTCCCGAACTCACCTCCCGAATTCTCCGCTGGGCAGGAGTGCAGAGCTTTTCTTCCACAATGGCCCGCAAGCCGATCCTGCCGGACCGCACAATACGCCCATAACCGTGCGGATTCTCCGGCCGCATGGTCAGCACGGAAGCCGCAGCCCGGTTTTTCTGGTGGGCGGCAACCAGATCGCACAAAGTCTCGCTCCGCAGCAGCGGCGCGTCTCCCACCACCACAACAACGGTTGACCCCTTCAGCTTTTCAAGTTGCGGGCGCGCCACCATCAGCGCATGTCCGGTTCCCCTCTGCTCCTTTTGCTCCACAAAACTGAGACCAGGCCGCGCCAGCGTTTCACGCACCGAGTCGGCGTTATGCCACACCACCATCAGCACGCTTTCCGGCCCCGCCGCAAGCGCCGCGCTCACCACGTAATCGCCCAGCGGGCGTCCGGCGAGCATATGGATCAATTTTGATTGTTCTGACTTGAAGCGCGTCGATTTGCCCGCCGCAAGAATAACGATTGAAAAGTCCCGGTTAACCATAAATTGATTTCGCTTTCTTTAAGAACCAAGATTGATGCGGACTCCAGAAACGGGGCGCGCGACATGCCGCCCTTCAAGGCCCCAGGCAGGAGACAAATTGCTCAGTCCTCACCCATCCAGGCGCCCCACGGTTTCAGCTTCTCGACGTGGTCACAAACAGCCTTCAGCGCCGCCGTCATAGGCACGGCCAGAATCAGGCCTGCGGCACCCCAGAGCCATCCCCAGAACAACATGGCAATGGTCACGGTCAGCGCATTCAGGCTCACCTGGTGGCCCACAAACTTGGGAGTCAGGACGTTGATCGCCAGGAAATGCACCACCATGATGGTGACGGCAATGATGATAAATGGAGTCGCCGAGGTATATTGCCCGAGCGCCATCATCAGTGGCGGCGCCATCGCCACTGCCACACCCAGATACGGAATCATGCTGAGAAAGGCGGCCAGCGGTCCAATCAGCATCGCAAAGTGAAGCTTCATTAAAGCAAAGACCGGAGTGATCAGCGCAGCCGCCATCACCGCCACCAGAAAGTTTCCCATAACGTAGCGGCGGATCATGTGGCCGATCCCGAGAATGACGATCTCGGCCTGCTCCCGGTGCCTGTCTGAAAACAGGTTCAAGGTTCCTTTCCAGATGTGGCCCTTGGCCGTCAGCATAAAGAAAACAAGGAAAGGAATGAACATGACTGTGACAATGAACGTGTAAACCGAACCGATTCCCCGCAGAAGATACTGCCCCCAGTGCGATTCCTGCTGCAGCCGGATCGTGGGAAGGTTTGATGGCGGCTGCGTGGAAGACGGAACCACCCCGGACGCCAGCTTCTCAATGTTCTTCACCATGTCCTCGAAATTCGCGAACAGGTGCCGGAGCGGCGCTCCATAAGTGGGAAATTCCTGGATGAATGAGATGACGCGATCGTAAATGCCGTAAATCACCAGGTAAAGCAGCCCGATCGAGATCACCAGCATCAGCAGGGCGCCCAGCCAGCGTGGAATGTGGATTCGCTCCAGGAAACTGACCGAAGGCTCCAGCACAAATGCAATCAGGATCGCGCAAATCAGGGTGATGATGATGGAACTGGCAAAATTGATGCACGCAATCACAATCGCCACGGCAATGATGCGTCCACTCGCCGTCGCAATTTTGGTGGTTGGGAGAACTTCGGATTTCGTTTCAGGCATCGGCTGAACTCGTGACCTTGATTCTAACTTGGCATCACCTAAAATTCCACAACGGCAATCGTCTACCTTCGCGGTTGTTGGAAAACGTTTGGAAACAACGTCAATCTCAGTACCGAAGGCAAATGATTCCGTCCGAATCAAATCAAGTTATCCCAAAGTCTGAACGCTTCGGAGTCCCGCGCGATGGCCGCCAGGGTTGCAATTGAGCTTTGTGCGGTTATAATGAGCAACGACTATGGCAACCGATAATTCATGGATCGATAACCGTCCTCCGCGGCTTGGTGACTTGATTGACGACCACTGCCCGCGCTGTAAACGCCTGATGAACCATGCCATCGCCAGCTTTGTGGGCGACAAGGTTGTCAAGGTCATCTGCCAGACCTGCTATTCCGAACATCCCTATCTGGAGGGGAAAGAAAAGAAAAAGGCGCCGAAAGCCACGGCTTTTGATCAGGTGCTGTCCAAGGTTGCGCCCTCATCCGGCACGACGGAGGAGCCCGCTGACAAAAAACCAAAGGCGAAATCCGCCGCCCGGCCTCTGATCCGGCACAAGGCCAAGCCTACGGGGAAAAAGTAAGGTCAGCTCCGCTCCCGCCCGACGATTTCAACTTCATGGTCTGAGTGCAACCTGTAGCGGACACCGCTCCATTCAATTGTGCGCACGAATCCAGCCACTGCAAAGTTCCACAACATCACCCACGGAACCAGCAACGTCAGTTGCCAGTAACGCCTTCCGTACCGGGCCAGGAACTCCCGCTCTTCCGGAAAGATTTCATCCGCCACGATACCGCGGATTTTTCCCTTGCCCATTCCCAGTCCCAGAATGACGGCAAGAAGCGCGATCACCACAAACCGCTCCCAACCTGCGCCCGGCGCGAGCATCACAGCCAAGCCAAAAACAAATGTCAGCGAATAAAGAATGTGTGCCGCGAGGCCCATTCCCCACAACCGCGCCGCATAAACCCGCGTAATGATGATCTGCCGGTTGGTCCAGCGCATGATAGCATTGAAAGAAGAATCTTCCCGCGAGGCCACCAGGCAGCGCGGCTCAAATCGAATCCTTCCATTGTGATCGTGCACAGCCCGCCCCAGCCCATAGTCGTCGCTGACCGTTGAGGCCCAGTAATGCTCACGAACCCGCAGCCGCTTGAAATCTTCCGCGCGGATGGCCATCGAACCGCCCCAAGGAAAGCTGCAATCATGCTCGCCCATAAACGTGGCAATCGAGGTGTCCCACGCCGCGCGTAACTGGGAAACGAACGTCCTGCCCGGCAGGTACCAGCGGAAACCCGTGCTGACCGTTACATCCGGGCTCGCGAGCGGCGCAACCAATGACCGCAGCCACGTTCGGCCCGGCCGGGCGTCAGCATCGGCAAAAACCAGCACTTCGGTCCCCGGCTCAACCGCCTCAAGCCCCCGCAGCAGGTTGTGGACTTTTTGTCCCTGGGCATTCGACGGTCCCGCCACTATCAGTGACGCTCTGCAGCCCGAGGCGTCTGTCTGGCCTTGCTTCAATATCCTGCTCAACATCCCGCAGGCCGGATCATTTTCATCGCCCACCACCGGCACCAGTTGAAAGCCCGGATATTCCTGCGCCATAAAAGCGGAAATATTGGTTTCGAGGGACGCATCGGCGCCCGTCACCGGAATGATCACCGCCGTCGGGGGCGCGTAATCACCGATCGCCTGTGCCCGGCAGCGCCGTACGTAGTCGAGAAACCGGAACCCGCTGCGCAGCGACCGCGCGCTCTGCGCCAGCAGCAAAATACCCAGAATGATGAAGATAATGAACGTGACGCCCATGGAAGAGTTTCGAGTCTAGCATAACTTGTGCATTTGCCCCTGCCTCAAGCCACTTGCCCGTTTCGATGCATCAAATCTATATTCATGAAGGAGGTTCATTTGCACGTTTTGGACCTGGTTCTCTGGTTTGTCTTTGTCGTCTGGATCGCCGCCGGCATTTTTGCATTTTGGAACTTTACGGGCGCCACTGTCCTTCGCCCGCAGCCTTTTCCGGCGCCCTCGTCTCCACTTCCGCGCGTCTCCATTCTGCTGGCCGCCCGCAATGAGCAGGAGATGCTGCCCGCCACGCTCGATTCCCTGCTCAAGCTCGATTACCCGGATTTTGAAATCATCCTGGTCAACGATGACTCCAGTGACCGCACCGGTGCCATCGCCGATGACTGGGTGCATCGCCACGGCGCCAATGGCAAGCTGCGCGTGATCCACAATGGTCACCTGCCGCCCGGATGGCGCGGCAAAGTCCATGCCATGAGCCTGGCCGCAGCGGCCGCCACGGGCGACTGGGTACTTTCCACTGACGCTGACATCGTGTTCCATCCCAGCCTGCTGAGGCAGGCCGTAACGCTTGCACTCAAAAAGAACCTTCAGTTCCTCTCGCTGACTCCGGAAGTCACCATGCAATCCTGGGCGGAAAAGGTGGTGCTGCCGGCATTTGGATTCCTTCTCTTCATGCTGTTCCCGCTGCGCCGGGTCAATGATCCCGGCTCATCCCGAGCCATGGCTGCGGGGGCCTTCCTGTTGATGCGCCACGACGATCTGATCGCTCTTGGGGGCTATGCCCGTCTGCGTGACACTCTGATCGAGGACCTCCGCATGGCGGAACTCTTTAAGCACAACGGCCGCCGCACCTATCTTGGAATCACTCGCGGCGTCTTCCACACCTTCATGTATGAAAACTGGCGCGAGGTTTTTGAAGGCCTGGCCCGCAGCGCCTGGGAAGGCACCGGCTGCTCGCTGTGGAAGGTCCTGGCGGGCGTGGCCATCGGCTGCCTGCTTGGTGCGCTGCCCTGGATTTCGCTGGGGGCCCTTTCC
>JBJKQZ010000370.1:0-4049 GCA_046704865.1 Terriglobia bacterium | reverse complement strand
AGCCAGCCGCGAACAAAAAAGTGGATTCCTCGCGAAGTTTACCCTGAGCCCCTTCACTTTGTACAGGGCCGTTCGCAAATGGAGGTCGAATGGGCTCAGAACGACACAGGGTTGGGCGCAGACGTCTGAGGAAAACTGTGCCAAGCCTACAGGCCGAAGTGAACAACAAAGCCGGCGGAATAGACGATGTTGTTCATGTGGCCACCCACGGGGTAGTACGAGCCGGGTCCGGAACTAACCGATGAGGGCAGGCCGTAAGTGGGCAGGCGCACGCGGTGGTCGCGGGCATCAATCCGGAAAGCCAGCAAGTGAGTAAGGCTGATTTCCAGGCCGCCGCCGAAATTCCATCCGAATTTATCATCAGGTTGCAGCACCGTGCCAGGCACGCCGTTGAAGCCTGTCGATTTTGCCGTGGCCAGACCGGCGCTGGTGGGCGCAAAGCGGTCGTATTCTACTCCAACCACAAGATAGGGCCGCACGCCCTTGATGGATTTGGGCGGGTGCGCCAGAGCGTCCAGACTGACGCGCTGGTTGCGGATGCCGTATCCGACTTCGTCGTGGGGAGTGGTGGAGTTGAAAACATTGGTGATCGCGAGGTTGTTGCGGGACATCGAATAAGATGCTTCAGCGCTGAGGTTCTTGCGCACCGGAATTTCGCCACCCACGGTGAAGCTGTTGCCGGACTTGTATGTGGAAGAGTAATTGCCACCGAAAACGGTGTAGTAACGCTTGGCATAAGCCGTGGAGAGCCCGCCCTCAACAAACGCGCTGTAGTTCTGAGCATGCAAAACCGCCGTGCCCGCTAAAAGCAGGGCCGCCACCATCCATCCCTGAAGCAGTTTGCGAATCTTCAATTGTGAGCCTCCGATCAGCCTGATCTATTGATTCCCGGCAAACACCGATTCAACGGGCCATTTCGCAGCCACGCGTGCCGAATTACGAATTTTACACGCGAACGGGCAATTCAGTCATGTGACTCTGCCAATCGCGCTCAGGTTTTCCTGTGATGGTAATTTCTGCGTAAAGGTTGCGGCGGCCGGCAAGCGGGGCCCGGCGGGAATAGCGATGGCGGATCAGTTGCCGCGGCGCTGGGAGCCCTTCAGCCACCAGTTGCCCTGCTGGTTGCCAATTTGCCACCAGCCGGAAACTTCTTCCTTGAGCGTCAGTTGCAACAGTTCCTGGAAGCTCTTGCCGCGCCAGTGTTCAACGTCCGCACCCCAGTCGCCAGCCAGCGATTCGCCGCGGGCCGTGCGGGCCGTCCAATGGCCCTGCCATCCCTGACTGCTCTTTTCCGCCTGCCAGGTACCGCGGACCACCATCTGTCCGCCGCTGGCCAGTGTCCAGGTGCCTTCAGCAACATCGGGACGCTGAGGCATCACGCCGCCAGTCCATGTCCCATGCAGAGTCTGCGCCTTGCCGGCCGTGACGATCCAGGTCCCGGAAAGGGTCTGGGCAGGCTCCTGCGCCAACGCGCACACAAATGTGAGCAGCGCGGTGATCCGGACCGCGATGGACATCGACGTTCGAATGGCGTGCCTCCAGTTGTCAAATCAGGGATTTGCGGCGGTGCAGGTCCGCAGCCGCGCACGTTTGCCGGCCGGTGATCTGCCAACGCATGGGATAAAATAACCGCCACGCCCCTGCCGCTAGGAACCCTGCTTCTCCTCTTTAGTCTTGCGAGACTGCCACAGGTCAAAGGCCTTTTCAAGTGTTGTTTCCAGCACATCAGGCATGCGCTCCACCGTGCGCCCCAGTGAGCCGCCGGCTCCCAGGCGGTGCACCGTCAGTTCACTTCCGCGGACTGCCACCAGCGCCACGGGGTTCATGCGGATGCCGCCGCCCCCGCCGCCGCCTTCACCGCTGCCGGCGCGGCTAATGTTTTTGCCGTCGGACTCACCGGCCCCTCCGCCTGCTCCAACTCCCAGTGAAACACGGGATATGGGAACGATGACATACTCACCCATATTGATGGGCGCGCCGACTATAGTTTCCGTTTTGGCAAGATCTTTCAGCTCTCCAATCAGGCTTTTCAGAATGTCTTGTGCCGGATTCACGTTGCCTCCTTTGCTATGGTTAAACTCAATGCCGCGTCTGGGTGATGGCCGCATCAGGGCGGTCAACTCACTCCGGCCGGAAGGCGGGTAATGCCCGCCACACCTTGAACATCGCCCGGTAAGGCAATCCGGGCAGGAAAAACAGGAATGCGTTGAAGACACGGAAGGGATGAAAACGTAACTCGATGAAGAGATTATTTTCACCCCGGAAGTTGACCCGGAGTCCGCGCGCCCATCCGCCGCCAAAAGCAGAGACAGCGCCGGCCAGCATTCCGTTGAGCGCAGGATCGGGCAATGAGACGTCACTCTCCGCGCGGGCCACGTTGATGGAGCCGGCAGCGCGCCTGATCAGCTTTGCCACTTGCCGCGCCAGGGTTCTGCGGATTGTGGAATCCCCGAGGCATCGCATAAAGAATCGCCTTATCGCCCGGCGATTGTCACGCGGCTTGGGAACCTCGGCCTCCGCAGGAGCAGGCGGCGCGGCGGGTTTCCGCTTGCGGATCGGGATTGCTTTGCGGAAAAGGCTGAGAATTCTGTGGCCCGCCGAACCCGGAAAGGGTAGCTGGAATTCCAGAAAATACAGCCAGCGGAGCGTGACCTGGCGGCTGCGCGAATCGAGGGCGATCACCACCGGGCTGAACAACACAATTGCCAGCAGGAAGACAAGCACACAACATACGATCAGCAAGGTTTCCAAAGGCAATGCCCGTTCCCTTCTGGATGCTGAAACTCCCGCTCCGAATTTCCGTCCTTGAATGAATTCTACGCCTGATGCGGCACGGACTCCACCCCCGATTGGCTAAATCCCGCCGGCCGCGGTCCCGGCGCTTTTTTGGCCAGAGGCCGGGCGGTATAATCAGGGCAACGCATCAGGAGAGGGCCATCATGAAGACGGCAATCCGTACGGTCTGCACGCTCATCTGTCTCGGCCTGCCGCTGCTCGCCAGGCCCCAGGCCATTGTGAAGCCCCTGACGGATGGTAAATCCGCCGCCATGAAGTGGCTGGCGCTGCTGGATGCCGGACATTCCGGCGCGTGCTGGGACCGGGCAGCCAAAACATTCCGGAACGGAGTTTCCAGGACTGAATGGATCGCGGGCATGAGCAGGGCTCGCAAGTTTTACGGAAGAGTCCTCTCGCGCAAGTTCAGGAATTCCAACTACGCATCAAATCCTCCGGGACACACGCCGGGCGAGTACGAGATCCTGCACTTTAGAGTCCGGCTGGCGATCCAAGGGCAGGCCAAGGAAGTTGTTTCGATGGTAATGGGGAGCAAAGGCGAGTGGATTGTTGCGGGATACACCATCACGCTCAAGAACGGGATCCGGGTGCTTCCGTTAAAGCTTCCGGATAACCGCGGTCGCAAATTCCTCAGTGGTGTTCTTGCCGCCCAGGTCCGGCGTGCGGACCTGTTTTTCTCCGGTCACTGCTCTGAGCGCCTGCATGATGCGCCGGGCGGTCACCAGCTCGCCCAGGTGATCCATCATCATCGCGGCGGCCCAGATGGTGGCAATAGGGTTTGAGATGCCGCGGCCTGCAATGTCCGGAGCGCTGCCGTGCACGGGCTCAAACATTGAAGGGCCAAGCCGCTCGACCGGATTGAGGTTGGCGCTGGCGGCAAGTCCCAGGCTGCCCTGCAACGCCCCGCCCAGGTCGGTGAGGATGTCCGCAAACAGGTTGGATCCCACCACCACGTCCAGGCTTTCCGGGTGCGTAACCATGCGGGCGGCGAGCGCGTCCACGTGATAGTTGGCCACGGTCACATCAGAATAATCGTGTGCCACGGCGCGCAGAACTTCATCCCACATCACCATGGTGTACTGCATGGCGTTGGACTTGGTGGCGCTGGCCAGACGCTTGCGCGGGCGTCGGCGCGCATGGTCAAAGGCGTAGCGCATCACGCGCTCCACGCCCTTACGCGTAAAGACGGATTGCTGCACGGCTACCTCATCCGGCGTGCCCGGCTTAAAGCGGCCGCCCATTCCGCAGTATTCACC
>JBJKQZ010000369.1:0-3031 GCA_046704865.1 Terriglobia bacterium | reverse complement strand
GTTCAAGAAGCTGGCAGAACCGGATGATTTCCTTCGGGTCCTTTGAATCCACTTCCAGATCAAAAACGTCGATATCAGCGAACCGCTTGAACAGAACTCCTTTGCCTTCCATTACAGGCTTGCCGGCCGCAGGGCCAATATTGCCAAGGCCCAGGACAGCCGTCCCGTTTGAAACAACGGCCACCAGGTTGCCCCGCGCCGTGTACTCAAAACTCTGGTCGGGGGATTTTGCAATTTCAAGGCAGGGCTCGGCAACACCGGGCGTGTACGCCAGGCTCAGGTCCCACTGCGTGCGGCAGGGCTTTGTGGGAACAACTTCAATCTTGCCCTTGCGTCCTTTGCGGTGATATTCCAGTGCGTCCTGCTGATGTATTTCCATCAGAAGCCTCCGGAAGAGAAGCCATTGCCGGTTCAGGAGTCAAGCGGGCATGAATTAAAGCCCAGTCGTCGACCGAACAGCAAGGCGTTGCGGCAGTCACAAATCAGCCTGCGACACCAGTGAGCAGATGGTCTGTGCCGGAACTCACCGTGCGGCGTGACCTCCGGCACCCAGTATACATCTCAGTCTGCGCTCACTACCGCGCCGGGGATGCGGATTTCCTACACAGGGCGAAAGCATTCCCGCGTCGCCAGCTAGCGGCTACTTACGGATCTGCTTGAACATGACTCTTCCGGGGGAAACTGCGCGCTTACCAGTTACCAAACCGGAATACCAGCCCGGCGGAAATCCGTGCGTCGTTCTGGGAATTGTTGGTGAATTGGGCACGAAGGTAATCCACCTGGATCAGGCGCACCCAGATGTGCTGCGTGGCCTTGACGTTGAGCCCGCCTCCCAAAGCCATCCCAAACGCATTCTCATGCACAGTGGAAAACGGTTCGCGAGCCACCCCATGTACCGTTCCAAAAAGCGCGTGCACAAAGGGATGGGCTCTGAACAAGGCTAGAGTAAACCGGGGGCCGTAGAGTTCGGTGAATCCGGGAACATAGTAGGTGCCGCCAGTAGAGGGAAAATGCGGGGAAACTCCATAATGGTTGCTGTAATCCGCCTCAACGCCCCAGGGGCCAAGCAAGTGGAGGTAAGCGTCGCCTTCCCATCCATTTGAGCTGGAGCCGATGTTGGACGGAGCGCCGCCCAGAGTCAAGTGAGAATAGCCGCCGTAGAGTTCGACCTGGCTGAAAGCTTTTGGTGCTGAAGCGATGGTCAGGAAAAGCAGGACCACAAAAGGTGTGAGAAATTTTTGCATAAAGGGTTCTTCTCCTTCTGACTCAGCGTTGGAACTGCAATGACCTCTGGCCAGCGATAAAGTCCCCCCCGGCGACACTATCTCAAATTTGATGAGCCAAAACCTGATTCGGTTGCAGTGGAAATACGGTTTTCAGATAGGCGCCTTTGTTAACAGATAGTTACGATTCGGCGGCAGGTAATGCTGGAGTTGTTAAACCAATCCAAGCATCACTTTTGGCTCACGAGCTGTAGGACAGATTCCTGGCTACAGAGGAATCGGAAGAAGGGGAATTGCTAGAATGGAATATCGTCGTCTGTAATTTCGCCCTCTGGTGGGAGGTCGGGATAATCGAAGCGATCCTCTGATGCCGCTGGTCCCGCAGCTGCAGGGCGCGATGTTCCCGCAGCGGCGCGCTCAGAGTCAGACCTTGATCCGAGCATCTGCATATTGCGGGCAATAATTTCGTATGAGGTGCGTTTGTTGCCGGACTGATCTTCCCACTGGCGGCTTCGGATGGTGCCTTCTATGTAAACCAGCTTGCCCTTGGTGAGATATTCGGCGCAGATTTCCGCCAACTTGCTCCAGGCCACCACCTTGTGCCATTCGGTGTGCTGCTGCTGTTCACCATTTTTGGCTTTGAAGGATTCGTCCGTCGCCACGGAAAATGTGGCCACAGGGCTGCCGCTGGAAGTATAGCGGACTTCTGGATCACGGCCGACTCGGCCGATCAGTATAACTTTGTTTACAGACCCGGCCATAAGAACCTCGCTGCTCCTTCAGGACTTTCCAACAAAAAAGGATCGTGAATCCTTTTGCGTTCATTAACGGCGTGCGTGAATGATGATCCCCAGTCGCTTTAACCGCTGGGTCGCCAGGTCTGATTCCTGGGCGCCGGGATGCTGTTCCACAAGCGAACGCAACTCGCGAATTCCTGATGCCTTATCACCATTGGCAAGCAGTGCATAACCCTTTTTCAGGCGAGCTGAAAGCGTCTTGTCCCCGTTCGGATAACGCTCAATGCACTTGTCGTAGGCGGTGATCGCATTCTTGTAATCGCCGTTATTGTAATAGGATTCGCCGATGTAATATTGCGCGCTCGAAGCCCGTGGCGTCGTCCCGTAATACTGCAGGAATTCCTGGAAGCCCTGTATGGCGAGCGCATACTGCCCGCTGTTAAAACTGCCCATCGCGGAATTGAACAAAGAGTTGGGATCCGGGACAACGGAAGCCGTGCTGGCCGCTCCTGAAGGGCTGCCGGCCGCGGCATTCGGCGCGTCGCCGGCATTAGCATTGCCCGCTGGCTGAGAGCCTGGAGCGCCAGGCGTTCCGGGAGCAGTTGGCGGAGGCGTATTCAAGGTCTGAATCACCTTTTGCGTCTGGGTAACCTGCTCGCTTAATTTTGTCAGCTGCGCCTGGGCCTGTTCCAGGCTGGAACTGAGTGCCTGGATCTGGCTTGACATCGAATCCATCTTGTTAGACGTTGCGGCCAGATTCTGCTCAGTGTTCTTCTGCAAGTCGTCCATTTGGGCCTTTACCTGGCCGACGTCATGGGCTGTTTGCTGAAGCAGAGTATGCAGGATTGCAGTCTGTGTGCTGACCGTATTCTGGAGGGTTTGCACAGTCTGTTGGAGAGTGTCCAACTGCTGCATCATCTGAATGATTTCACGGCTTACACCACGGGCCGGGGAAGCTGTGACCACTGATAGCAAGGCCACCGAAAGAAAAGTCAGGGCATACTTTTTCAATGACAGTTCAACCTCCCGCAACAAGATTCAAACAGTTGTAAGTCTATCCTCAGCACAATG
>JBJKQZ010000368.1:0-5324 GCA_046704865.1 Terriglobia bacterium | reverse complement strand
CTGCAGTAGCGCCATTTCTTACGCTGCGCGCTGCGTCTGTTGTTCTTGCCGCGCAGCCATCCGCCCGGTACGGACGCGCCCCTCCCTTGGCATAAATCCCAATTTTGAATTCTGTTGATTCCGGGTTCCGCGAAATCCCTGTTTATTGCGGAACCTGTACCCCATGTATCTATGCAGATGGATTTTTACAGAAATGAATGACTTACATTTCTCAATTCGGACCGGAAAACCCGGTGTTTTGATCCTGTTGGCGGTGATCTCCCTGACGTTATCAGGCAGATGGGCTGCTGTTGCACGCGGCCAGCATCCGCCTCAACCAACCGTAAAGATTGACCTCCAGCGCGCGATCAAACTGGCTCTGGAACATAATCACGCGTTGCTGGCTGCGCAGACGCAGGTCACTCAGAGCAAGGCGAATGAGGTGACGGCCTCGCTCAGGCCCAATCCGGTTTTTACTTGGAATGGCTTGTTCTGGCCCTTCTTTACCCCCAGCCAGATGAATGGCGATTACATCAATAACGCTACCGAGTTCGATGCGTTGTTTTCCTATACCATCGAACGGGGCCACAAGCGGAAATGGCGCGTGCAGAACGCCCGCGATAACACCGCCGTTGTCCAGTCCCAGGTACAGGATAACGAGCGGGCGCTCGCCTTCAATGTGGCTCAACAATTCATCAACATCCTGCTTGCTGAGTCTTCACTTTCATTTGCACAGCAGAATCTTGACAGTTTTCAGCAGACTCTGAAGGTGAGTGAGGAACGTTTCAATAAAGGCGCCATCAGTGAAGGCGATCTGCTCAAGATCAAGCTCCAGATGCTGGAATTTCAAAAGGACGTGGCCTCAGCGCAACTGGCGCGCCAGCAGGCCCTCGATTCGATGCGTGACCTGATGGGGTATGAATCGGTTCCGCGGGACTATGACGTGATTGGCAGCCTGGAATTTACGGCGCTCCAGGGCAATGTGGAAGATTACCAGTCGAAGGCCCTCAACCTGCGGCCGGACTTGCGCGCTGCCAATCAGGCGGTGACTGCTGCCAAGAGTGGTTTCATGCTGGCCAAGGCCGACGGCAAGCGGGACTTGACGTTGACCTCGGGTTACAGTCACGTTGCCGCTGCCAATGACGCCAGTTTCTCCGCCTCCATTGAAATTCCGCTGTTTGACCGCAACCAGGGTGAGATTGCGCGCTCCCAGGCCGCCGTCACGCAATCGGTGGAGGCTAAAGACGCTACTCAGCAGGCGGTGATGACGGATGTTGCCACGGCTTTTGACGCCGTCAAGACCGGCGAACAGATCGTCCAACTGTATCAGTCTGGGTACCTGAAGGAATCCAAGGAATCCCTGGACATCAGCCGCTATGCCTATCAGCGGGGCGCCGCCAGCCTGCTGGACTTCCTGGATGCCGAGCGCAGTTACCGCTCGACTGAATTGACGTACCGCGAAACCCTGGCGACTTACATGCTGGCCGTTGAGCAGTTAAACGAAGCGGTCGGCTCGAGGCAAATGCCATGAATCCGAAAACCATAATGAATAAAGCTCCGAGATTTCGGTCTGCGCTCCTTGTGGGTGCGATCTGTTCTCTCCTTATTCTTCCTGCCTGTTCACACAACAATGCCGGACCTAGCGCCGCCAGGACCACGGCCTACGGATCATCCGGAGCCGCCAAAGCTGAACTGTTCAGTGTGCCGCAGGACCAGATGGGCCACGTGCAAATCATTACGGTCGGGCAGCAGACGTTTCCGATCGTGCTCCGCCTGCCGGGGTCAGTTGCGTACAACGCTTTTGAGACGACGCCGGTCATCACCCAGGTGAGCGGACCGGTGACGAAGGTGCTGGTTTACCCCGGCCAGATGGTCCGGGCCGGGCAGCCCATGCTTTATGTGAGCAGCCCGGATTTCGCACAGTTGCGGTCAAGCTATTTAAAGGCCCATGACGCCTATACGCTGGCACAGAGCAATCTGGAGCGCGACCAGGACCTGTACGCGCACCACGCCGTCGCCCAGGTTGATTTGCTTCAGGCCCAATCCACCCGCAACCAAGCGATGGCGGATCTGCAGGCCTCAGAGCAGGCTTTGCAGGTGATTGGCATCAACGATCCCAGCCATTTGGCCGATGCTCAGGTTACTTCCAGTATTCCTGTCTTGGCTCCCATTGCCGGTGAGGTGGTGGACCGGATGGTGCAGCCGGGGCAGGTGATTCAGGCTGGCGCGACCCAGGTGTTCACAATCTCGAACATGAGTACCGTGTGGGTGCTTGTCAATGTCTATCAGAACGATCTTTCCGCAATTCATCTGGGCGATCCGGTGACGGTTGAGACGGATGCGTTTTCAAGAGTGTTCCACGGACGGATTTCGTATATCGCTCCGTCGCTTGACCCGGACACGCGCACGCTTAAGGTTCGCATCGTTACCAGCAATCCTCAAGGAATGCTCAAGAAGGACATGTACGTTACAGCCACTGTGCAGTCCGGGAAAACCAAGGCGCTGACGGTTCCTGATGATTCAATTCTGAGGAATGACGTCAACGAACCTTTTGTTTATGTCCTGTCGGGGACAAACCAATTTTTGCGGCAAGTGGTGACAATTGGCCACAGTGAGAATGGCCAGACGCAAGTTCTCAGCGGGCTCAAGGCAGGTGAGAAGGTGGTCGGAAACGGGAGCCTGTTCCTGCAATTCGCCAGATCGCTTACCTAATGACGCTGAATGTCTATTCGGTGAGCCGGGCTATCTTAAGCCGGGATTAAACTCATTATGATCCATCGTATTGTTCATTTTGCTCTGAATCAGCGATTCTTCATCCTCGTGCTGGTAGGCTTCCTCATTATTGGAGGCATTCTTTCGTTCGAAAGAATGCCAGTGGACGCTTACCCCGACCTTTCGCCTCCTCTGGTTGAGATCATCACGCAGTGGCCCGGGCACGCCGCAGAGGAAGTTGAACGACTGATCACAGTTCCCATCGAAATCCAGATGAACGGCATGCCAGACCTCGAAACCATGCGTTCGATTTCGCTTTACGGGCTTTCTGATGTGATCATGTCGTTCCGGTTTGGGACGGACAAATATTTCTGCCGCGAAGTGGCTTACCAGCGCATATCCGGCGTAAGCCTGCCGAGCGGCGTTACTCCGGGCCTTTCGCCTCTCTCCAGTCCGAGCGATCTGATTTACCGTTACGTTCTCCAAAGTCCTGACCGCACGCCTCAGGAATTGAAAACCATTCAGGATTGGGTGCTGAATCATGCCTATCGCTCTGTGCAAGGTGTGGCGGACGATTCCGGTTTTGGCGGCACCACAATGCAGTACCAGGTACTGCTGGATCCTTCGCAGCTATACAGCTACCACGTTACGGTACCCCAGGTTTTAAACGCGCTGTCGGCCAACAACGCCAACACGGGAGGCGGTTTCTATTCGCAGGGGGGGCAATTTTACTACGTTCGGGGCATTGGCCTGGTCCGGGACAGCCAGGACATCGGAAACATTGTCGTGACCAGCCACAACGGCGCTCCGGTTTATGTAAAGAACATCGGAAAGGTTGTGATCGGGCACGCGCCGCGCCTGGGTGAGTTTGGGTTCATGAACAATGACGACGCAGTGGAAGGCGTCATCATGATGCGCACCGGCGAGCAGACGCAATATGTCCTGCAACGTGTCGAGAAGGAAACCCAGTACCTGAACACACAAGTTCTGCCGAAAGACGTCAAAATCCACACGTTTTACGATCGCAGCGGACTGGTGCAACTGACCACCTCCACCGTCGAACACAATTTGCTCCATGCAATGATCCTGGTGCTGATCGTGCTGATGTTTTTCCTGGTGAGCGTGCGCGCTGCCGTCATTACGGCCCTCACCATCCCGCTCTGCCTGCTGTTTTCATTTGTTTTTCTCCATCTTGAAGGTGTCTCCGCCAACCTTTTATCGATAGGTGCCATAGACTTCGGCATTCTTATTGACGGTACCGTCGTGATGATGGAGAACATCTATCGCGAACTGGGATTGCGGGCAGGGCAGGACTATGACCTGAAGGATGCCATCCTCGATGCGGCGCGCGACGTTGACCGGCCTGTCTTCTATTCTGTCGCCGTCATCATTGCCGGTTATCTGCCGATTTATGCGCTGCAAGGCGCCTCCGGCCGGCTTTTCCACCCCATGGCCGACACCATGTCCTACGCTCTGGTCGGGGCTCTTCTGCTTTCGCTGACTCTTGTGCCTGTCCTTATCTCATACTGGTTTAAAGCGGGGGTCAAAGAAAGAGTCAATCGGCCGTACGAGTGGATCAAGCGGGTTTACGGCAAGTACCTGGACTGGGCTTTGGACCACCGCGGATTAACGCTGGGGACTGCTATTGTGATTTTTGGCGGCACCATGCTTTTAGTTCCAATGATTGGCGGCGAGTTTATGCCGCACCTTGATGAAGGCGCCTTGTGGGTGCGGGCAACTATGCCGTACACCATTTCCTGGCAGGAAGCGGCCAAGATTGCGCCTCAGGTCCGGCATATCCTCATGTCCTATCCCCAGGAGACGGAGGTGGGCTCTGAACTCGGACGCCCCGATGACGGGACAGACCCAACAGGGTTCTTCAATTGTGAGTTCTACGTGGGACTCAAACCTTACAGCGATAAGTCCTGGGATACAGGTTCGATTCGGACCAAAGAAGAACTTATCGCGTCCTTAAACAAAAAGCTCACCACGTTTCCCGGAATAATCTTCAACTATACCCAACCGGCTGAAGATGCCGTGGATGAAGCGCTCACTGGACTTAAAAGCGCGCTCGCCGTCAAGGTTTATGGCCCTGACCTGCATGTCTTGCAGAACACCGCGCTGAAAATCAAAACCACCCTTGAGAACGTCCAGGGCTTTACCGACCTGGTGGTAGTGCGGGAACTGGGCCAGCCCAGCCTGCTGATTCATATCAACCGCGAGAAGATCGCGCGCTACGGTGTGAATGTTTCCGACGTGGAAGCGGTGATCGGCGCAGCCATTGGCGGCGAACCCGCCACGCAAGTGATCCAGGGTGAAAAGCTTTTCGACCTGATTGTGCGAATGAAGCCGCAGTTTCGGTCGGATCCCAGCTCAATCGGCAATCTTCTTGTCGGGACTCCCGACGGCCAGCAGATTCCGCTCCGGGATCTTGCGGATATCAGCGTCGGCAACGGAGCGTCCTTTATCTACCGGCAGAATAACTCACGCTATATCGGTATCCAGTACAGCGTGCAGGGCCGCGACCTGGCTGGCGCCGTGGCTGCCGGGCAAAAGGCCATCGAGCCGATTGTGCATTCCTTGCCGCAGGGCTATCACGTCACGTGGGGCGGCGAATACAGCGAGTACGTTGC
>JBJKQZ010000367.1:0-5652 GCA_046704865.1 Terriglobia bacterium | reverse complement strand
GGGAACAATGAATTCGAAGAGCCCTGGCTCGACGAAGGCTTCGTAACCTACTCGACGGCAAAAGTCCTGGAAGCGGCCTACGGCAACCCGTGCTCATACACGCACATCCTGGGTATTCCGGTCCAGGCGTTCAGCTGGTTTAGGGTCCCACTGCCCAAGTTTCCGTTTGACGGTGTGGGCTCCATCCCATTGGGGCCTTACTTTTCCTGCGTCAGGCTGCCGGAACTGACGTCAGGACGCAGAATTTATCTCCAATACGGCACGGCCGATAACCTTGTCCGGAACGGTTGGCAATATAGCAGCCGGATGAGCTATGTGGTGAATTCCTACCAGCGTCCGACGCTGAATCTGGACACGCTGGAACAGTACCTCGGTCCAGACGTGATGGCGCGCGTAATGCGCACCTACCAGACGCAATGGCGTTACCGGCATCCGACCACGCAGGATTTTATCAACGTGGTCAACCAGGTTTCCGGCCGAAATATGGACTGGTTCTTCCAGCAGTTCTTTTACAACTCTGATCTGGCGGATTACACCGTCTCGAGCATCTGGAATGAGCCGCTCTACGGCAAAATTGGCATCTATGACGAGGGCGGGAAGCAAGTCTATTATCCCAGTCAAAATGCTGTGAAGGCCTACAACGCAAGCAAGCAGAAGCGTTTCCTTTCTGCCGTGACAGTTCGCCGGCTGGGAGCTGCGGAAGCCCCCGTGGATGTCGACATCAGTTTTGATAACGGCAGGGTGGTGCACGAACATTGGGACGGTAAATACCGCTGGACCCGGTTTACTTTTGATGGGACGAGCAAGGTGGCATCGGCAGTGGTTGATCCTTCGCGCAAGCTGCTGGTGGATTCGGATTACACCAACAACAGCCGCAACGTGAAGGCCAACACCACATTTGCCGTCAAGTGGTTTATCCGTTGGATCTTCTGGATTGAGAATCTGTTTTTTGCCGCGGGATTTTTCAGTTAGCGGCCATGGCGAGTATGCGGCGAAATAGTGGAAATCAGAACGACATAAACCCCAGCGGCCTGCGGAAGTGCGCATGCTGAGCGCGCGCGAGTCAATTCGGCAAGGCTTCCGGCTTGCGCGGCGTGCGCGCTCTGCCGCCTTCATTCTGTTTGCTGCGAACCTTCTCCTGGCTGTCGTTGCGGGACTGCCGATCTACCAGGGGATGCTCAACTTTACATCACACAGCCTGATGAGCCGCAAACTCCTGACTGGTTTTTCCTATAACTGGCTTGTCGATTTCCTTTTCAATAACCGCAGTTCTGTTGACGTCTACGCGCAGTTCATCATGATTCTGGGCCTTGTAGCGCTTCCCGTTAACGCCATTCTCGCCGGAGGTGTTCTGGCGCGCTTCCAACGCCAGCAGGAGCGATTCCGCCTGGGAACATTTTTCCGCGACTGCGGCCGCTATGCGTGGCGCATGCTCTGGCTGATGCTTTTCGCGCTGCTTGCCTACTGGGTTATATTCCGTTATATGCTGGCAGGGCTGGGCGGTTATGTGGACCGTACCACGCTTTATTGGATGAATGACCGCTCGGCATTTGTTGCGCACCTTGTAGTCGGCATACTGGTGCTGCTCGCTCTGGCGTTTGTGAATCTGGTCATCGATTTTGCCCAGGTTCGGATCGTTTTTGGCGAGGGTTCGGGTGCTGTTGAATCGTTCCTGGCGGCGCTGGGATTCTGCATCGGACGGCTGCCTCGGGCCGTGGCGGTTTACGCGTTTCCGTCGTTGCTTGGGATTGCCATGCTGGGAATCTATCGGCTGGTGACGCCCTGGCACATGATCCACCTGGCGTTGGGCAACACCTCAAAAACTTCCTATGAGGTTGCAATTGTGCTTGCAGCCCTTTTTGTGGGCCAGCAGCTGGTGATGTTCTTCCGTTACTGGTTCCGTGTTGCCACCTGGGCCAGCGAGTGGTCCTTCTTTGCAAGCACCCGGCCCCCGGCAAAGGCCCCCGAAAGCACTGGCTAACCGTCTGCGGTCTGGGCCAGTCTGGCGTATGGAAACGAGCATTCATCTCGAAAAGCTTGTCCTGCGCCTGCTGTGTACGGGTACTCCGCAAGGGCCGGTCAAGGATGTTCTTGCTCCGCTGCTCAGCACGTACCGCTGGCAAGGCCAGGTCCATCAGGTGATCTTCAACGCCATCTCGGCTATCCCTACCGATAATCCGGCGACCATCCAACATTTGCTCCCCGCAAAGCTGACACGCATGGGCTTTCCAGATATTGATTGGGAGGAATTTTTCGAGCCATCCCCGGTTTCAAAGGAGGGCTCGATTCAACTTGTGCGCCAATTGATTTCGAACGGCTGATTGCTGTGATTTTGGTTGTGGCGCTGCAACGTGCCGTAGAATAGCAGCAGGGGCGTTGATGGGCAGGACAAGTTCACGGCCACAGGATCACACTTTCCGCGCAATTCACCCAATAAGTCCGCTGATTACGGCATGCGAGATTCTGGTTGTCTACGCAGCGATTCTGCTCTATATCTGGCGGTGGGAAGCCGATCATCCTTTTCTCTGGCTTCCGCTTCTGGCCGCTGTCCTCTTCAGCCAATGGTTCTATGGCGATACGCTGGAATCAATGGGACTCGCGGGAAGGGAATTCCGGCAGTGTGCGCGCATGAGCCTTCCCGTGCTGGCCGTGGTGGTGTTCGCTGCGCTGGTTTATGTCCTCGTTTCACATGACAGTGCCGGCAGGCTAGCCTCCCCGCATGTCTTGCTGACGTTTATCGGTTACTTCGTTTGGTGCTCGTTCCAGCAATATCTCACTCAATCCTATTTTCACCGGCGGCTGATGCGCGTGATGACATCCCCGCACCTGCGGGCGTTTGCCATAGGACTGCTTTTTGCCGGAGCGCACATCCCGAATCCCGTCCTGATGGCAGCAACGTTTGTGGGTGGATTTGTTTTCGCGGAAATATATGCCCGGCATCCCAACATCTGGCCGCTGGCATTTGTGCAGGCTGTGGCCGGCTTCCTGATCGGCGCTCTTTCGCCACCATTGATTATCCACAACATGCGCGTAGGCCCCGGCTACTTTTTCTTCCACCTGCATTAATGGAAATAACTATCTGGAAAATTAATCGAGCGTGGTCAGTTGCGCGCCGCGCTGACGGAAGGTGGGCAGGTAGGGGGAGCTTGCAATTTGACCTTCAAATCTTTCAGCCCATCGGCCCGGAACCGATGCGTTGCACGACGGGCAATGGCCGTCCGGCGTAATCCGGTACTTTGAAATGTGGTAGCCGTAGCGTTCAATCAGCGTCTCGCCGCAGTCGGGGCAGTGCGTGTTCTCAAGATCGCCCACGCGGCCCGGCATATTGCCCGCGTAAACAAAATGCAAGCCCGCTGCCTTGCCGATAGCCACCGCGCGCTTCAGCATTTCCGGCGTGGTATTGGCAGGGTCCGTCATCTTGTAGTCTTTGTGGAAAGCGGTGACGTGCCAGGGGATGTCCGGCGACACGCCCGCGAGAAATTCAGCCAGCCGCTGAAGTTCGTCGTCGGAGTCGTTGAAACCCTTGATCAGCAGCGTAACAATCTCCACCCAGAAACCCATTTCGTAAGTTTGCCTGATAGTGTCCAGAATGGGCTGCAGGCGTCCGCCGAGTTGCCGGTAATGGCGGTCGTCAAAACTCTTCAGGTCGATCTTGTAAAGGTCAATCCACGGGCGCAGATATTCCAGTACTTGCGGAGTTCCGTTGCCGTTTGAGACGTACGCAGTCTTCAATCCAGCAGCGCGCGCTTCCTTGAATATCGCCACGGCCCATTCACTTGTGATCAGCGGTTCATTGTAAGTGCTGACCATGACCTTGGCGCCCTGGTTGATGGCATCCTGCACCAGCATTTCCGGACTGGCGCGCAAAGGCACTGAGACGGCCCGCGGATCACGCAGGGCCTGGGACGTTACCCAGTTCTGGCAGTAGGGGCAGTGGAGATCACATCCCAGCATGCCAAAGCTGTAGGCCAGCGCGCCGGGATAGGCGTGATAGAAAGGTTTTTTCTCAATGGGATCGCACTGCACTCCGCCCACATAGCCCCACGGGACGTACAGTTTGCCGCCGCGGTTGAAGCGCACTTTGCAGACTCCCACGTGGCCGTCTGGGATGGGGCAGCGGTGGCCGCAGGCTACGCAGCGCACAAATCCGTTCTCCATTTGTTCGTAAAGTTCGCCTCCACGAACGGATTGCTTCAGGATGTCGCCAAGCGTCTTCATCGCTGCTGGTCCCGCGTAATGTCTGCGTCGAGAACTCTCTTCTACTCATATTATACGCCCCTTCCGCGGGCAGGGTATCCTCTGGGGGCGCACGGGAATGGAAGGGAAAAGGATGGCTTTTGTCATGGCAGCGGGAAGGGAATTTAACGCCAAAATGTGGTTTCACCAGCCGACTGGCAGGGAAGCAAGGCCGGCATTTGGGGCCGGCCCCCACGTGGATGAGAACGGTGGTTTATTTCTTCTGCACAGAGGCGATGCGTTCGCGGTAGGCGTCTATCGCTCCGGGCGCGCGCTTGTTCATCCACTCCTCGTAAGCGGCTGCCATCTGCTCCAGATTTTTCCAGAGCAGGGGATTCTTGAAGGTTTCGCGGATGGCGGGCATCATCTCCCTGATTTTTACCCACACTCCAAAAAATTCTCCGGTATTCTGGAAGAAGAAGTCCTGTTTGATCAGGCCGCTGTTCACAATCGAACCCACCATCTCCCAATACGTAATGACCATCCGGAAATAGGCGTTTTCCTGCGATCCCGGCGGGAAATTCTTGATGAACTCTTCCTGGGACTGCAGGCGGAATTCATGGGTGAACCATTCGCGCGCGCGGCGCAATTTTTCTTCACGGCGCATGTCATAAAGCCGCAGCAGCAATTCTGCATCATGATGATCTGGATGTTCCCTCAAGGATGCTGTTCCTCCAATTGAAAATCCGGGCGATTGGCTTTTGTCAATTCCTGCAAATCTTTTCATGCCCGGGTCTATATTCTAACCCCTCGGCGCCGATCCTGGCATCAGTGGATGCGTTTCATTGCTCTGGGAGCACCGGCAAGATCACATGCGAAGGATGGTCTTTGTCCATATAAATTGTGTTCAGGGCCGGGACCTGGCCGCGTTCGTCGCCGAGCGCAGCGCCGGTGTTCGGGTTTACGTCGAAGCGCGGGAAATTGCTGCTTGAAATATCCACCCGGATGCGATGGCCTGCCTTAAAGACATTCGACGTGGGATAAAGATGGATCGTGAATTCGTAGATCTGTCCGGGCTTCATCAGTTCCGGGTTCTGGAGAGAATTACGGTAACGGGCACGGATAATACCGTCTTCCAGGTTCATGTCAATCCCGCCGGGGAAGTCCTTGTTCGGGGGATGCACGTCGATCAGTTTGGCGGTGAAGTCCGTATCCACCGCCGATGATGTAGCCCACAGCTTGACGTCGATGGGCCCGGTCACTTCCACATCGCGCTCAAGGGGAGGAGTCATAAAAACCACCACATCCTGCCGGGCTGATAGAGGCAAGGTGTCTTTGCAGTTCCAGACGACGGAAGAGCATTTCTGGTCCCACGCGCCCTGCAACATAATTCCATCGCCCGAGGAAATATTGCCGCCGATGGTCGGCACGGGATTGGCGGGATCGAACTTGTAGGTGATTGCGGCGTTGGATTCG
>JBJKQZ010000366.1:0-3255 GCA_046704865.1 Terriglobia bacterium | reverse complement strand
GACTCCGAGGTTACATGATTCAATTACTCCTGGGCATGTTGGTGGTTCCATCGAACCCGATTGCTCATTACGTCTATCTGCTTTTTCATCATGATCCCTTTCGAGGGATTTATCAGCCCAACGCATTAGATCACTCGATTGAGATTCCGTATTTTCTGATCCTGTCCATTCTTTCCGTATACGGCGTTCACCGGTACTGTCTCACCTATTACTACTTGAAAAATCGCAGCAGGAAGCCAAGACCGCTGAAATTCTTTGAAAAGTTGCCTCGTGTCACTGTGCAGTTGCCCGTTTACAACGAACGCTACGTTGTGGAACGGCTGATTGAGGCTGCCGTTAACCTGGATTACCCGCGCGAATTGCTTGAAATTCAAGTTCTTGACGATTCCACGGATGACACCCGGCTGCTCTGCGAACAATTAGTCAGCGATTATACAAGTGCCGGTTATCCCATCAAGTATCTTCTCCGTGAAAACCGCCTGGGCTACAAAGCGGGCGCGCTGGCCGAAGGCCTGAAGAAGTCTACCGGGGAGATGGTTGCCGTTTTTGATGCTGACTTTGTTCCTCCGCCACCCATCCTACAACAGATGGTCCATTATTTTGTCGACCCTAATGTGGGAATGGTGCAGGGAAGGTGGACCTGGATCAACAGGGATTACTCAGCGCTGACGGAAGTGGAAGCTATCATGCTGGATGGCCACTTTGTTGTTGAGCATGGCGGCCGAAGCTCCTCCGGGCGTTTTTTCAATTTTAACGGGACAGCCGGTATGTGGCGCCGCACCGCAAGTGAAGACGCGGGCGGATGGGAACATGACACGCTGACCGAAGATACCGATCTCAGCTATCGCGCGCAACTGAAGGGTTGGAAGTTCATTTACGACCCGGATATCGTGTGCCCCTCTGAATTGCCCGTGGAAATGAACAGTTTCAAGACCCAGCAGGCGCGTTGGGCCAAAGGGTTGATCCAGGTTGGCAAGAAGATTCTGCCGATCGTCTGGAGCAGCGACCAGCCTTTGTATATCAAGCTGGAAGCGACGTTCCACCTGACTGCCAACATCGCCTACCCGCTGATGATCCTGTTTTCACTGATCCTTTTGCCGGCCATGATCGTGCGGTTTTATCAAGGCTGGTTCCAGATGATGTATCTGGATCTTCCGCTCTTCGTCCTCTCCACGTGTACGGTTTCCGGTTTTTACGTTGTGTCCCAAAAGGCGCTCTATCCCAGGGACTGGTTGAAGCGTCTGCTTTACTTGCCCTTTCTGATGGCCACCGGTATTGGGCTAGCGGTTACAAACGGCAAGGCGGTGATTGAAGCCCTGATTGGCATTGAATCCACATTTGTCCGAACCCCGAAGTACCGTGTGGAACGCAATGAAGAAGGATGGGAGCGCAAGAAATACGTGCGCCGCCGGATCGGTTGGATCCCTATTGCCGAACTCCTGCTTGCAGGATATTTCCTGTATGCCACGGCCTATGCTTTCTCCGTGCAGAATTACCTTACCACGCCTTTTCTGATGCTTTTTCTGGTTGGATACGCCTACATGGGAACTATGTCTCTGCTGCAAACGCCGCTCCGGCGAATCTGGTTCAACGTCCAGGAACTCGCTCGAGATCGAACCCGGGAGATCTCCCCAGCCCCTTCCGAAGGCTGATGCCTTCGGGCTTGCCGGGCTTGAATACAGCATAATTAGACCCATCCCGTGCTGCGCAGCCTGTGGGGTCGTGGGAATCACCCTAGGTTGTGGGTTTGCGGAGTGGTTTTGCGTCGCAAGCTCTATCCGGATTTTTCTGGAATGAGCAAGCCATCTGGTCAGACCTTGCGGCGTCTTACAACGAAAATCAGCAGTTCGATCAGACCGTAAGTTGCTACACAGAACCACAGATCCACGAACAGCCCGATGTCAGCATGATACGGCTGATGCCGGGCGGCAGGGGGAAGGTGCGGTGAGAGGAACAAATAAACAAGGTTGCCAATCACGATGGCAATCAGATACTTGATCCAGCGCTTTGTTCTTGGGGTTAGAGCATCCATATGGTTTGTTCAACTCCGCCATCGCGATCTGAAATGTGTGATCTCCGGTTTTCCCAGATGATGAGCGCCAGTGTAACCTCACTGGGTGTGAGACAGAATCTGCGGCCGAACAGTGGCTGGGAAGTTAACCGGGGCATGGCGAATAAAGAAACTGCGCCGAACTATTGCGCGCCGGTTTTGCCCGGGAATAGTTCGCTGATCGCCCAACTTGCACTTCCCTCGTTGTAATATAAACATCGAATTGCAATGCCGAATCCCCAACTCAAGCTGACGTCCGAAGTTAAATACCTGAAGGGTGTGGGTCCCACCCGTGCCGAGGTGCTGGCCGCGCGCGGCATACGCACTGTTGAGGATCTCCTTTACTATACGCCCTTTCGTTATGAAGACCGCACCCGGCTGACCGCCGTTGGCGATCTGGTTCCAGGACAGACGGCCACCATCCTGGCCAACGTGCTGACCTGTGGCCTGACACGGACGCGCAAAGGTCTTTACATTTATGACCTTGCTGCAATTGACGCCAGTGGCGCCCCACACCCTCGTATGATCCGGTGCATATGGTTTAACGCTCGCTACCTGGAACGAAACAAGACCTTCCGCACCGGACAGCAAGTATTCTTCTACGGTAAGGCTGAGCCGGATTTCTACGGTACCAGAAACCTCCAGATCGTCCAACCCCAGTTTGAAATTATTCCGGAAAGCGAGTCTGCCGAAAGCGAATCGCTGGAGGTGGGCCGCATGGTGCCCATTTACGAATCAATCGGCCAGCTTGGACCCCGCGTTTTGAGGCGTCTGATAGGCACCGCCCTGGAATCCATTGGCGATCCTATCCCGGAACTGCTGCCTGCTTCTGTGCGGAAACGGAACACTCTTGTCAGCCGTTCCGCAGCATTCCGGCTGACCCATTTCCCCGATGGCAAGCAATCCTTTGAGGAACTGGTGCGATTCCGCACTCCGCCTCAGTTTCGACTGATTTTTGAGGAGTTTTTCAACGTCAGCGCGGGACTCGCTTTGAAGCACCGCAAGGCCAAATCCGCTCCAGGCATTCAGTTCCACGTCACAGAAAATCTGCGCCGGGATATCAAAACGATTCTTCCCTTCCATCCGACCGCAGCCCAAAAGCGCGTGCTAAAAGAAATCGTAGATGATATGTGTTCACCGCGCCCCATGAACCGCCTGCTGCAGGGCGATGTGGGTTCCGGCAAGACCATTGTGGCGATCCAGGC
>JBJKQZ010000365.1:0-4843 GCA_046704865.1 Terriglobia bacterium | reverse complement strand
ACCTTTCCCTGCCACCGCGCAACAGAACCACCTCCTGTAGAGCCCTTGCGCCTCGCCTGTTCGCTCTCGACTGCCCATAAAAGCGATCCGCTACATTCCCCGGCAAACCCTCCATCGAATGGTGCGTTGCTATGAATCCCCTGAAAACCTGTCAACGACGCATTCACAAACAAATGTGACGATGGTCACAGTACCAGCGGCCATTGAGGTGTAAAAGAAACATATTAGCGGGCACGCGCGGTAAGTACCCCCAAGACAGGAGGCTGTGTTTGGGCATCATCATTGGGCTTGATATTGGCGCTGTCAGTCTCAAGCTTGCCGCCATAGGCTGCCCTGAAGATGGGCCGTCCCTGGAATCCCTTACTGAAGAGTCAGATGATTTTTACTCCGCACGCTTTCCCGATCACTCTGCTCTTGCCAATCATCCATTCGCGCTCTCCCACTATCGCCGGATTGAGGGAAACCCCTCACAGGCAGTGACGGACCTGCTGAAGAAATTTCATTCCCGCATCCCTCAGGAACGCGTGGCAGGAATCCGCGTTACAGGCAGTGGCGGCGAATTGATCGGCAGCCTGCTGGGCGTGAGCGTTGAAAATGAATTCCGCGCCATCGCCCGGGGAGTAAGGACATTCCACCCGGAAGTGCAGACCGTCTTCGAAATGGGCGGGCAAACGTCCAAGTATCTCCGGCTTGCTCCGGTGACTGATTCAACCCAGGTGGGCATCATCGATTACCAGGCGAGCGGCGAATGCGCAGCCGGAACAGGTTCCTTTATCGACCAGCAGGCTTCCCGCTTGCGCTACTCGGTTGAAGATGTCGGTCCGGCAGCGTGCGCTGCATCATGTTCCGCGCGGATTGCCGGCCGCTGCTCCGTGTTCGCCAAGTCGGACATGATCCACGCCCAACAGAAGGGTTATACAACCGAGCAGATCCTGCGAGGCCTCTGCGAGGCAGTGGCGCGCAATTTTAAATCGAGCATTGTGAAAGGCCGCCGTGTGACGCCGCCGGTAGCTTTTATTGGCGGGGTGGCGCTGAACCGAACCAGAGCATCCGCGAAGCTCTGCGAGAAGCCTTCAGGCTGAACGATGGCGATTTTCTTGTCCCGGAGCTCTACGGCTGGCTGGGGGCGGCAGGTGCAGCCCTGCTGGAAATTGAAGGACGGGCCAAACCTGCCAATCGCCATACCCAGAAGCAGATCCGTTTGGAAACTGCCGGCCGCGCCGCCAACAACGCTCCCCTTTCACTGCTGAACGTTCTTCTTTTGCGCGATCACGTCGTGAAGGTTGAACCGCCGCAGAACTTGGAAACGGTTGATGCATACCTGGGAATTGACGTGGGCTCGGTCAGCACAAATCTGGTGGTCATCAATAACGATGGAAAAGTACTGAAGGAAATTTACCTTTATACGGAAGGCCGTCCTATCGAAGTCGTGACACGTGGGCTCAGGGAAATCGAAGACGCTGTGGGATCTCATCTGGAGGTTCGGGGCGTGGGCACAACAGGTTCCGGCCGCGAACTGATCGGGGAATTGGTGGGCGCAGACACCGTGAACGACGAGATTACTGCCCACAAGACCGGCGCGATGTTTGTTTCCCGGCAGATGGATATTCCACCGGTTGACACTATTTTCGAAATAGGTGGACAGGATTCGAAATTCGTCAGGATTGAGAATGGGGTGGTGGTTGACTTCACGATGAATGAGGCCTGCGCCGCAGGCACAGGCTCGTTCCTGGAGGAACAGGCTGAGAAGATGGGCATCTCCATCAAGGAGCAGTTTGCGCGGCTCGCTCTCGCTTCGGCAAACCCGGCAAGCCTGGGTGAACGATGCACCGTCTTTATGGAACGGGACGTTACGGGGTTGTTGCTGAAGGGCTCTCCGGTGGGCGACCTGGCTGCGGGGCTGGCGTACTCCGTTGCTCTGAATTATCTGAACCGGGTGGTTCGCGGGCGCAAAATTGGCAATGTCATATTCTTCCAGGGTGGCACAGCATACAATGATGCTGTCGCCGCGGCCTTCTCGCAAATTCTGCGGAAACAAATTATTGTGCCCCCTCATAACGGGGTGATTGGAGCCATCGGAGCGGCGCTGATTGCCCGCGAACGCATGCACGGTTTGCGGAAATCTACTAATTTTCGGGGCTATGATCTTGAGCGTGTGAAGTTCACAGCGCGCGAATTTGTGTGCCGCGCCTGTTCCAACTACTGCGACATCAAGGAATTCACCATTGAAGGCCAGCGCACCTACTGGGGCGATCAGTGTTCGGACAAGTTCCGCAAGCCCAGCCATTCGGACCGCAAACCCGTCATTGACGACCTTATCGATTTCCGGGAAAACCTGCTGGAATCTTTTCTTGCGCCACCAGTGGAGGGATGGCCGTCGGTGGGCATTCCCCGCGCCCTGTATTTCTACGATGGGTTTCCCTTCTGGTCTACCTACTTCCAATCGCAGGGCTTTAACGTCGTTATTTCCTCCTCCACGGACCGCAAAACGGCAACCGCCGGCGCAGAGATGGCCATCGCGCAGCCATGCTTTCCAGTTCAGGTGGCCCACGGCCACGTAAAAGACCTCCTGGAACAATCCGTCAGCCATATATTGCTGCCCAATATAGTAAATGCGGAGGCGCCCAAGTCTTCGCTTCCTTCGCACCTTTGCCCATGGAACCAGACGATTCCCTTTGTCATTCGAGCAGTACCGCGGATGGGGGAAGCAGGAATGAGCATGCTTGCGCCAACCGTTCATTTCCGCAATGGGCAGGCTTTTGTGAAAAAGGAATTGGCAGGATTTGCACGCGAACTCGGCATATCACGCCGGAAGAGCGACCTGGCTGTTGAGGCCGCCTACGCTGCGCAGAACATTTTCAACCAGACATTGCTGAGCGCAGGCGAAGCCGCGCTCAATACTCTGCAGCGCACTGGAGAGCCGGCTGTGGTCCTGCTCGGCCGCCCTTACAACCTCTATGACAGCGGCGTGAACTGCGACATTCCGCGGAAGCTGCGCAAGGTTTATGGGATAAATGTGGTGCCCATGGACTTCCTGCCGATTGAAGGCGAGGCTATCACCGAGATTAATTCCAACATGTTCTGGAATTCGGGCCGACGCATCCTCGCCGCCGCACTCTTCACCCGGCGTTTCAGCAATCTTCACCTTATTTACATCTCGAACTTCAAATGCGGGCCTGACTCCTTCATCAAATCGTTTCTGAACGAGGCCGCGGGAAGACCTTCACTCGTCCTCCAGTTTGACGGGCACTCAAACGATGCAGGCTTTATCACTCGTTGCGAGGCATATCTGGAAAGCAAAGAGATTTTGCGATGTCCATCGGCCACAACTGCAGCCTGAATTATTCCATACTTGCCGGTCACCCGCTGAACGGCAAGACTGTCTATCTGCCTGTCATGGGCGAAGGCGGTTCTGAAGTTATTGCAGCGATCTTCCGCCGGCTAGGTATTGAAGCGCACGTGACGCCGCCTTCCAGCCGAAGGACCGTAGAGATGGGTGGCGCGGTAACTCAGGGTGATGAGTGTTTTCCCAGTAAAGTGGTGATCGGCGATCTTCTTCAAGCTATCGAGAAGCCCGAATTCGAACCTGCGAGGTCGGTGATCTTCCTGCCGACGGCAGACGGCCCTTGCCGCTTTGGGCAATATGTCCCTTACCTCAGGAAGATCCTCCGCGAAGCTGGCTATGGCGCGATTGGGATTATTTCACCCACGGACACCAATAGCTACGGCGGCCTTGGGAGTGTAGCGGACATCTTCACGCGCATGGCGTGGAGAGGTGTCGTGGCTTCAGACACTATCCACCGGCTGCTACTGAAAACCCGACCCTATGAAACTGAAACAGGAGCCGCCGACAGCGCCTTTGCAGACAGTCTGAAGGACCTGTGCGAAACCATCGAGTCAAGTTGTGACAACATGAATTGCCAGCTTCACAGCCTGGTCGCTTCGCTCGAGCGGGCTCGCGACCGTTTTCGCGCTGTGCCAGCGAAATACGATTGTACGATCCCGTTGATTGGGGTTATCGGCGAGATATTTTGCCGCCTGAACACATTTTCAAATGAGGACCTGGTCCGGAAGCTTGAATCCCATGGGGCAGAAGCCAATCTGAGCCACGTTGCCGAGTGGGTTACCTATACCAGTGTGGAACAGGAACGCCAGCTCAAGATCGCAGGGCAATCGCTCTCACTTGGAATGCTGGGCGCAAAGGTGCGCGACCACATCCGCCGCTCTGATGAACAAGCGCTGCTGGCCCCGCTTGCTGAAGACCTGAGAGGATACGAAGAACCCGACATCGAGGAAATTCTTCAACTCGCCTGGCCGTATTTGCCAGCTAAGGGCGTTGCAGGAGAAATGGTGTTGAGCGTAGGGCTGGTGTCCTATCATGCCAAACACGGAGCAGACGGAATTATCGACATCAGTCCGTTTGGCTGCATGAACGGGACAGTCAGCGAAGCCATTTATCCCAAGGTCAGCGCCGACTACAGCGGCATTCCTGTCCGCAGTTTCTATTTCGACGGGACGCACTCCGATCTTGATCGGGATCTGAGCGTTTATCTCGAACTCGCTCGCTCATACCGTGAAAAGAAGCCTTTTCCGCGAACCTACCCTGCCTGTTTCGGTATGACGACAACGAAGGGACCCACCCGGGATGGTTATTCCTCAAGACAGGCTACTTTCGAATCGCCCGCCTGAATCCCTTCAGTTACTTTGGTGATAAGACGCCCTTGGAGTAGAAAACCGCCCTACAGCGACGGCCAGAGGGATTCCCAGATCTTGAACTCAATGTGATAGCCCGACTCCTCTGCCCGAACCATTGTTCGGCCTGAAGCAACGTCGAGCGTGTGTT
>JBJKQZ010000364.1:0-3143 GCA_046704865.1 Terriglobia bacterium | reverse complement strand
TCGCAGGACCGTCCGGGAGGACGAGCACAGCATAGGCGAGGCGGATGCTTCCGGCTTTAACCCCGGTCTTGAATGTGCCCACGCCGAGCGAGATGGACAAAGTGCGTTTGCCCTCAAGCCCGGCCTGTGCTTCCACGCATATGGGGAAGTCGCGCCCTTTGTCCACTTCGGGGTTTCCCGTCTGCTCGCCGCAGTCATTTACTTCCCAGGAGATTTGCACCTGGGGCCCCACAACGCCTCGAAGCCACTTTGCAAAAGGTTTGTCCGGCAGCGCGCGGTCCAGGCGATGCACGCTGGCCGCCTTTGCCGCCGGGTTGGCCCGGGCGTCGCGCGCTTGCGTGCCGGCCTGCGCGCCACTCATCAACAACGCAGTCGCAATCATTGACACGAGCATGGTCAACCTCGAAGGCCGAAAGCCAGGCGTGCTCGCGGCCGGAAATCTGCCATCTCAGTGCTGCTGGAAATTAGAGCCGAAATCCGGCATCTTCTGGAGTTCACCCTTGATGTGAGTCGTTTCATCGGTCAGAACCTTTTCCAGCACCATGGAGGTGTTGGGGCCGTCCATTTTGACCAGGCTATAGGGAGGCACTTTCATCGAGATCCAATAGTCGATGGTTTTGCCGTTTTCCTGCTTGCGGTAGTGGTCGCACTCAAACGTGCCCGCCGGCACCGTAATGCTTTCAGTTCCGATCTTCTCGCCCATGTCGCCTTTTGACTTCTGCTCCTGCTCCGCACGCTGAGTCATGCCGCCCATCATCGCAATCATGCTTTCGGGCATTTCCATGGGTGGGCGTCCCGGAGCCTGCATGATCATTTTCTTGATTTTCGGGTGCGGCCCATTCATCACCGTAAGTTCCTTCATGACCATTTCGCCCTTCAGCTTGCCGCCTTCTGACCGGATCTCCAGCCAGTAGGCGTTTTCGCCGTCCACCTGCTCCTGGCCCACCACAGCGTAGGTAAAACTCATGTTGCCGTCTTTTGTGGTCACCTGGTACTGCGCACCGGAACCCACCACCGGCTTGAATGGAGTCGGCATCCGGGGCGCCTGAGGGCCATGGTGGCCGAGCTGCGCGGCGGCCGCGCCTGCAAAGCTCAGACACAAGGTCATCAGCAGGGTTGTTTTACGGCCCAATTTCATTTCGCTCACCTCCAGGATTCAAATTGCCTTATCAATTCAGCCCATGAGTTTGCGGATACGGTGGCTGCTTGCAGGGAATGACAACGCAGGACTATCGCGCTTGGTCCGATCCCTGCTGTAAAAAATAGTTTCTGGAGTATATCAAATTACGCTCCGGCCGAAATCAGTAAATCCGGCAAACCCCGGTGGCCACATTTACTTTATGGTAATAGGCCTTTCCGTATGCTATAACTTGCGCTGAGTCTGGTCAGCCGGACAGAAGAGTCGGTTTCGTCCCATCGGAAGGCGAAGAGTATAATCAGGGGCGTGGGTGCGGGATTGCGACATCTGATTCTGAGCGATATCCATTCGAATCTGGAAGCGCTTGAGAAATCCCTCAAGCTGGCCGAAGGGAGATACGATCAGGTCTTGTGCCTGGGTGATCTGGTGGGATACGGCCCTGATCCCAATGCCGTGATCGAGCGCATCCGGCCCCTTGCCCGTGTGATTGTGCGTGGCAATCATGACAAAGCCTGCAGCGGGTTGACTGACGCGGAAGATTTCAATTACCTTGCCCGCGCGGCCACAGAATGGACGCGCACGCGCCTTACGCCGGAGAATTTCGAGTTCCTGCGGGAGCTACCAAACGGCCCCATTCAGGTTGACGGCATCGAACTGGTGCATGGCTCGCCCGTGCACGAAGACGAATATATTTTTGACTCGCTCGGGGCAATTGAGGCGTTCCAGTCAGGGCCCGCGCCGCTGGTCTTTTTCGGACACAGCCACCACCAGGGCGGTTTCCTGCTGACGGCCGACAAACGGCTCCAGTCAATTCCACTGCCCTCCATCAAGGACGATGTGCCGGCCAGCATCGCTTTGCAGCAGAACGCCCGGTACCTGATCAATCCCGGTTCCATCGGGCAACCGCGCGACGGTGACAGCCGCGCAGCTTTTGCCATCCTCGACAGCGATGCCAGCCGAATCGATTTTTACCGGACCACTTATGATCTGGCTCTAACACAGGAAAAAATGCGCAAGGCAGGCTTGCCGGAGCCGCTGGTTTTGCGGCTTGAAGTCGGGCGGTAATCCTGCAAGACTCTCCAAATGCCAACCTGGGAACAAGCGCTCGGGCGGCTTGAATCACAGTCACAATTCCATGAACCGTTAGTGGAGACCTGTTTCAGGGCTACTCGTCGCCGGCAAGGATAACGCGCACTGGAGCCATCTGGGGCGTCGCCTGGTTCCACATGGCCGGTACCTGGTCATAAGAAACCTGGAAGGTTCGGGTTTCACCGGGTTTGAGCGGAAGGGTGTGGCCGCTGATGGGGTATGCCTGCTTCTGGTCAATCGGTTTCCCTTCGAGGTCAGCAAACGTCAGGCTGACCTCCAGATAGAGGACCGCCTGCTTTCCATTGTTGGTCACTGTGCCGTGCACCGTGGTCACGGTATGCTGGAGAAAGTTCTGGGCGGCTTCAACCTGGCCGGGCGTGACCTGAATGTTCTTGAGATAGGCCGTTTCCTGGGGCGTGGGAGCGGATTTCGGAGCTTGCTTTGTTCCGCTGCTGCAAGCCGCCATGCCCGCAATCGCCAATGCAACAGCCACTGCCGGCAGTGAATTCAGCAGTCGGCGGATTCTGCCCTTGGAGGGCCATCCCAAGCGTAGCTTGCTCTTCATAGGCCTGTATTATGCCACGGTTCGTGGCTCGGGTTGAAAAGGCGTGGCTCGCTATGCGCCGGCCACTGTCAAGCCGCCCAGGCGCAGCGTTGGAGAAGTGACGGAGCGCCGGAAGTCAAGGTCGCTGCCGATCATCTCAATGTGATTCAGCATGTCTTGCAGGCTGCCGGCGATTGTGACTTCGTGGACGGGATAGGTCAGTTCGCCGTTTTCAATCCACAATCCGGCGGCCCCGCGCGAGTAGTCGCCCGTAACAACATTCACGCCGAAGCCGATCAGTTCCGTCACATAGAAGCCGTCTTTTACGGAGCGAATGATTTCCTCGGGCGATGCCGTGCCGGGTTTGAGATA
>JBJKQZ010000363.1:0-12282 GCA_046704865.1 Terriglobia bacterium | reverse complement strand
GTTCTTGACCCGTACGGATGGGTAGACCGGAAAAACGGTGTTGTTCGAATTCCAATACAACGCCCAATGACGAACCTGCTCCAGAACGGCCTTCCGGTACGCGACAGTAAGACGCCAAAGGGAGCGGTTCAGCCCGGTGAAGTCCAGCAATACCAGGTTCCGCAGGGCTATATGCCGCAGAACTAGGATGAACACCCAAGCCGGTGGTCCGTGGGCTGCCAGAAAGTTAGGGATTTTCATGGTCAGGAAATATTTTCGCGAAAGGTCCAAAAAAGTTGGATTCGCACTGGTCAATCAACGACTGGTGTTGGCAGGCATGGTTGCCGTGTTTGCAGGACTGATTCTTGCAGGCTCTCCCTCCGCCGCCCATGCCCAACTTTCCAAGATTCTTCAGTCGCGTGGATTCCAAGGCCCACCCCAGGGCGGCGCTACGGCACAGAATTCGAAAGTAATGCCAAGACAACTCCAGAATGTGGGCATCGATCAGGAATTGAACCATCAGATTCCGCTGGATCTGGTCTTCCATGATGAGACCGGCAAGACCGTCCGCCTGGGCGACTATTTTGGAACAAAACCGGTCATTCTTTCGCTGGTCTATTTCAACTGCCCGCAGCTGTGCCCGATGGTTGAAGATGGGCTGGTGATGAGTCTTCGCGACCTGCATTTTGATATCGGCAATCAGTTCAATGTCCTCACCGTCAGCTTTGATCCGCAGGACACCCCTGCGGTAGCTTATGCAAAGAGGGCCGTGTACCTGTCCATGTACAATCGCAAGGGCGCGGCCGCGGGATGGCACTTCCTGACCGGAGACGAAGCCTCCATCAAGGCGTTAACCCAGGCGGTGGGATTCCGGTACTCTTACGATCCCAAGACTGAAATGTATTCGCATGCGGCGGCCATCGTGGTTTTGACGGCCCAGGGCAAGATTGCCCGCTATTTCTATGGGATCAACTACCCGTCCGGGCAGGTTCGCCTGGCGCTTGTGGATGCTTCGCATGGCAAGATCGGCTCACCGGTCGACGCCGTATTGTTATTTTGCAGTCATTACAATCCAGCCACTGGAAGATATAGCCTGATCATCACCCGCGTGCTTTTCTTCGCCGCGCTGCTGACCGTCATTCTTCTGGCAGGATTTCTGTTACTTCTGTTCCGAGGCGGACGCAAAGCCCAGGCCAGAGTGCTCGCCACGCAGACCTCGGCGAAAGCTGAGAGGTAGCAGGCCCGGCTACGAGGACCGTGCCTGAATTGGAGAAGGGTGAAAGAATAAAATGCCACACGCGTTTCCGTTATTTCCGCAGGAAGCCTCAACCGTTGCTCCGGCGGTTGACCATCTTTTTTACTTCCTGACCGCGGTGTCGATTTTCTTTAGCGCGCTCATCTTCCTGCTGATCTTTTACTTTGCAGTAAGGTACCGCCGCCGATCAAAGGACGAAGCGCCTCCCAAGAATCAGGTCATCAACAACGTGCCGCTTGAAATCACATGGACAGTAATACCCATGATCCTTGTGGCCATCATGTATTTCTGGGGCGCCAAGATCTTTGTCAGCAACGCGGAACCGCCCAAAGGCTCCATGGAAGTGTTTGTGATTGGGAAACAATGGATGTGGCACATTGAGCACACTAACGGCAAACGCGAAATCAATGCCCTGCACATTCCGGTGGACGTGCCGGTCAAGCTCACCATGACTTCCCAAGATGTCATTCATGATTTCTCGGTCCCGGCTTTCCGCATGAAAATGGATGTCCTGCCAGACCGCTACACCACGGAATGGTTTGAAGCGACCAAGACCGGCAAGTTCCGACTCTTTTGCGACCAGTATTGCGGAATGGGTCACGCGTTGATGCGCGGATGGGTTTATGTGATGACTCGTGACGATTACGAGCGATGGCTTAACAGCGGGGTGACAGGGATCACCATGGCTGATCAGGGCGAAACTCTTTATCATCAGTTCGGGTGCATCACCTGCCACGGCACCGGAAAGGGCCCGGCTTTTGCAGGGCTGTACGGCAAACCTGTCAAGCTCTCGGATGGATCGACCGTCGTTGCCAACGATGCGTATATCCGGGAATCCATACTCTATCCGACCGCCCAGATTGTTAACGGATATCCACCGATCATGCCGACGTTCAAGGGCCAGGTGAGCGAAGAACAGGTTCTGCAACTCACGGCCTATATCAAGTCGTTGGCGTCAAAAGAAAGGAATACGGGAACACCATGAGTAGTTCAGAAGTCGCAATTGAGCCTGGCGTTCACTATTTGAACGCAGATTACAGCATCAAGTCGTGGCTGCTGACAACCGACCATAAGCGTATTGCCTGGCTGTACCTGATTGCCATCACTTTCTTCTTTTCGATCGGCGGCGTGGCAGCCACTCTGATGCGCCTGAATCTGCTTGAGCCTCAGGGCCTGCTGGTTGAGCCGGAGACCTACAACAAGCTGTTCAGTATCCACGGCATCATCATGGTCTTCTTCTTCCTGGTGCCTTCAATTCCGGCCGTGCTGGGCAACTTCCTGCTTCCCATCATGCTGGGTGCCCGTGACGTTGCATTCCCGAAACTGAATCTGCTGAGCTGGTACGTCTTTATGACTGGCGGGTCCCTTGTCACCTACGCTCTGATCGCGGGCGGAGTGGATACGGGGTGGACATTCTACACTCCACTGAGCACGCTCTATCTGAACACCCATGTGATGGCCGCCGCCGGAGGCGTTTTCATTGCGGGATTCTCGTCAATCCTCACCGGGCTGAATTTTGTTGTCACCATCCACAAGATGCGCGCGCCGGGCCTGACGTGGTTCCGCCTGCCGCTGTTCGTCTGGGCGTTGTATGCGGCCAGCATTATTTTTATCATCGGAACGCCGGTGATCGCCATTTCTCTCGCCCTCATTATTATCGAGCGGGTTTTCCACGTTGGAATCTTTGACCCCGCTCTCGGCGGCGACCCGATTCTTTTCCAGCACCTCTTCTGGTTTTATTCGCACCCGGCCGTTTACGTCATGATCCTTCCCTCCATGGGCGTGATCAGCGAGCTGATAACCACTTTCTCCCGGAAAAAAATATTCGGTTATCACTTCATCGCATTTTCCAGCGTCGCGATCGCTGCCATCGGATTCCTGGTCTGGGGCCACCACATGTTCCTGAGTGGTCAGTCGATTTACGCCGGCCTGGTTTTCTCCGCCCTGAGTATGGCAGTGGCCATTCCCTCTGCCGTCAAAGTTTTTAACTGGACGGCAACGCTTTACAAAGGTTCTATTTCTTATGATGCCCCCATGCTCTACGCGCTTGGGTTTATCGGCCTCTTCACCATCGGCGGATTAACAGGCTTGTATCTGGCCACCACGGGGCTTGACCAGCATCTGCATGACACGTATTTTGTGATTGCCCATTTCCATTACGTCATGGTCGGCGGCGCTGTCATGGGTTACCTGGGAGGCATCCATTACTGGTGGCCCAAAATGACCGGCCGCCTGTATCCCGACGGATGGGCAAGGGTCGCGGCCATCATCATCTTTGTTGGCTTCAATCTCACATTTTTCCCGCAATTCATCCTGGGATATCTCGGCATGCCGCGGCGATATGCCGTCTACCCGCCCGAGTTTCACACCTTGAACGTCATTTCCACGGCAGGGGCCTCGATCCTGGGCCTCGGCTATATTATTCCGTTGATTTATCTTGCGTGGTCGGCGCGCTACGGGCCGATTGCAGGGCCCAATCCCTGGAAAGCGACCGGGTTGGAGTGGACAACATCCTCCCCGCCACCGACCCACAATTTTGAGGAAACACCTGTCGTAACCGAAGAACCCTACGGGTATGATCGCCTCGCGGAGGAAATACACGTTGCATAACAGTCAGGCAACATTTGCAGAACATTTTGACGACCGTACTCACCAGCATGAAGCGGCCAACTTTGGAATGTGGATATTTCTGGCCACGGAAATCATGTTCTTTGGGGGCCTCTTCGCAGGGTATACCGTCTACCGAAACATGTATACGACAGCGTTTGAAACTGGCAGTCACCTGCTGAATGCCAAAATTGGGGCTCTCAACACGGCCGTCCTGATCGGCAGCAGCTTGACCATGGCCATGGCCGTCCACGCGGCTCAAACAGGCAAACGAATCAAGCTTATGGTTTTCATCGTTGCAACGATGATCCTTGGCGCCGCGTTCCTGTTGATCAAGGTATTGCTTGAGTGGGTTCACGATTACCATGAAGGCATGGTGCCCGGGCTCCACTTCACTTACACGGGTCCCCATGCGGCCCACGTGGGAATGTTTTTCCTCTTTTATTTTATTATGACCGGCGTTCACGCAATCCACATGGTTGTTGGAGAAGGTATATTGACGGTCCTGCTCGTCATGGCATGGCGGGGCCGCTTTTCTCCAGAAAAATACAACCCTATCGAGATGATGGGACTTTACTGGCATTTTGTTGATATCATCTGGATCTTTCTCTTCCCACTCTTGTATTTGCTTGGAGCGCACTTCTAATGTCTGAACATATCGCACCAGTGAAAATGTATTTCTATGTTTTCTTCGCCCTCCTGGTCCTGACGGTGTTGACCTGGCAGATTGCCTATATTGACCTCGGCGCGTGGAATACAGTGGTGGCACTTATTATCGCTGTCTGCAAGGCGGCATTGGTGGCAACCTTCTTCATGCACCTGCGCTGGGGCAGTTCGGTCATGCGCCTGGTCCTGTTCGCAGCCGTATTGTGGCTGTCCATCCTCATCACTCTGACCATCGGTGACATCCTCACTCGCCAGGCTGTGCCGCAACCGCAGCCGTGGCATGCCACAATGGTGGTTCCAAACCCGTCGGCCTCTCGCCAGATCAAATAGCAAAGCCAGATGCCTGCCCTCTCACCGTGGGCAGGTGTTTCCGTTAATACGCATCTTTGTGGTGATTTGTTTCAATCCTCGCAGGGTGCGAGGAGAATCACCGGGAAGCGTTCCAGCATTTTGCTCAACGATATGATCTTATAACCCTTTCCGGCGGGTTTCGCGGCCACAGTTCCATTTGTAAAGACATTTTTCCATTTGTCGGGAAAATCAGCAGGAAGCAAAACTGTCAAGGGTGGCCAACCTGACTTTCCTTGACCTGACTTCTGGCTGCGCAGGAGCCCGGCAACCAATCGTGGGACAGCAACAATGGCCCATTCCTTCCTTCGCCGGCGCGCAAAAGCCACGACTCGATCTTTTCTCTGCCCCGTCATTTCGAGGGGAATATATTCCCCCGACCCAAAGAGTTCCTTATGTTCAAGCCGGAAGTTGAGAGCCTTGCGAGTCAGATAAAGTTTGATACGGCCGTCCTGCCAATTCAAAACCAGGTCGCGAAGTAAATCATCCTGCGCATCCACTTCACGAGATTTGATTTCATCCAGCAGGCGAACACGCTTGTCGAAATCGACTTGCCTGCGGTTGTCAGGGTCAACAAGGCTGAAATCCCACAATTCTGTTCCCTGATAAAAATCCGGCACACCTGGCGATGTGATTTTCAATAGAACCTGTGATAGCGAATTCAGGTGACCGTAAATTGCAACAGTTTTCCGCAGTTCCAGGAAATCGTTCATGAATTGATTCGGCTTTGCAGTATTCACGGAATTGCGAATAAACATTTCAACGGTGCGTTCGTAATCCAGGTCCGGCTTAATCCAACTGGTGTGAATCTTGGCTTCCCGCAGAGCCTTCTGTATAAAGGCCGCCAGCCTTTCGATGAAATCCTGCTTCTCCGAAGGGTTAAGGGGCCATGCTCCCAGCATCGTCTGATACAACAGGCACTCTTCACTCCTATCAGGGACAGGATGACCTTTGCAGATCGTCTTGTGCGGCCGATTCCATTTGCTCCATCTGTACAGACACGAACGCCACACATTATCAATCTCAGAAAGCACGTCAATCCCAGTACGAACGTCCTCACTGCGCTTGGTGTCGTGCGTGGAGGTTGTATTCATTGTATGCGGCCACCGTGCCAACCTGTTCTTGTTAAAACTATGGAAAGCAGGCACATCGTAGGGCGGCTTTTCACGAAGAGAGTCTCCCCCAACGTCATTCAGCGAAATCAGGCTGTTGTGAATGTATGCGGCGGTGTCTTCAAGTCCTTTTGCCATAACCGGACTGGCAAACTGCTGCCACTGCATGACGAATCGAAGCCATGTCTTCCGCTGGGCTTCCGCATACGGCGCCGGCGCAAGGAATAGGATTCTGCGCATAAAATCCAATGCTGCATCGCTGACCTCGTCCGGAGTTGCACGGCGCCGGGCAGCTTTCAAAGTCCATTCCAGGTACCCGCGGTCCCGATCACTGATGACGAAATTCCGGACGTATGTCCGATAGACAGGCAGACATGCCGTTACCTCGACAAATGCCTGGATAATATCCGGCAAAGGCAAGTCCCTTGCGTATCGGTCCTGAGCCGCAAGCTTCGCGAGCTTGTGCCCGAATGCGGCAAGTTCGCCCGCGAAAAGCTGATGGATCACCTGCTTGTTCCGGGCATAGCAAATCTCGGCATAGCTAATCTCGCAGCCAGTGAACGCGCGGAAAAGCGTCTCAAGATGGTTGAATCCGTTCGGATCCACAAATATTCCATTGACGGCATTGAGAAAATCGTAACCCGTTGTCCCAGCTACGGGCCAGTCCTCCGGGAGGGGCTCATCACGCCCCAGTATCTTTTCAACAATCAGATAGCGGTTCGCTGAAGTATGGCTGGTATTCCTTGTCGCAATCGCAGCCCTTAAACGCTCTAGATAGCGGAAGGGGTCGTAAAGTCCGTCAACATGGTCAACACGAAGGCCTATTGTCTCTTCCTTCTTTGCAAGTTCGGCGATAACTCGGTGCCTGTCATCAAACACTCGCGGATCCTCAACACGTAGCCCCACAAGTTCATTGATATCAAAAAAGCGTCTGTAATTGATCTCCTCCGCTGCCATTTTCCAATATGCCAACCGATACGACTGAGCGTCCAACAGTTTACCAAGCGGCTCGAAGCTCTTCCCGTCGCCCGGTGTGCCATTGAAGAACCGCAGCGTATCGTCCAGGCAGTGCCTTACACCTTGTGAATGGTGGTAAAGCTCCCACAAACGATGCTTGATCCATCTGTGTGCCTCCCACCGCCTCTCGTAGCGCGCAGGGCCAGAAGTTTTGGGCAAACCAAGACGGTTTACGGCATCAAGCACATGTGCTGTTTCTTCTATTACTGAGTGGTCATCAGGTTTCGTTTGGCGGATACCCTCCAGACAGTGTTGCAGAATCACATCGTAGGTTCCGGGGTTAAGAGGAAAGCGATGATCATAGTAACGAATGTAAAAGCCATTTTCGTCCAATTTGAGATTCAGTTCCTGGCTTTCAATTACCTTGCCGTAAAGGTCACCAAGAACCGGGAGCAAGACCTTGTTGTTTTGAAGGAAAGAGCTCTTTCCGGCAGCAGGATGCCAGTCAATGTCAAAATAGTCGGCGTATTTCGAAGCCTGGCCATTCTCAAGCACATCCATCCACCAGGGATTTTCTGAACTGGCCACCATGTGGTTGGGTACAATGTCCAGCAAGAGCCCCATTCCATAGCTTTTCAGCTTCTGGACCAGTTCGTCGAACTCCTCCTCGGTTCCGAGCTCAGAATTAATGCGGAAAGGATCAGCAACGTCATAACCGTGAGAGCTTCCCTTCCCGGCCTTAAACCGCGGCGATGCATAGATGTGTGTTATGCCCAACTCATGCAGGTAAGGCACCAGGTTCCGTGCATCAACAAAGCGGAAATCCCTGCTGAATTGAATTCGGTAAGTCGCAACTGGAACTGCAAGCAGACGCATGCCTTCTATCCCACGTGAACGCTCAATTTAGAGCCGAGAGCCATAAATGATTTCACCCATTCCTGCGCGGACGGGTCATTCTGGGCCGCCCGGCCCTTAAACTCCTCGTACCTCCGCTGCAACACCTCATAAAAAACATTCTGTGGCTGCCACAATCTCACCTTAAAGGGCAGCATTGCCGCAACGTCCACAACAGATTCAAATGCCCGGATCCTCTCGAGGTCATCGGGATTTTCCAGGAACAACGATGCCGCGCCTTCCAGGTTCCGCCGCAGAGCAAATTCGAGCGTGGCCTCATCAAACACCACTCCTGCCCTTTGCATCTCAGCAAGCACTGACTGAATCTGGCCGTCATCGAGGTATTGCGTTTCCAGCAGCCTTCGCAATTCAGAGTTCAAAGTAAACTCCGCGGCAATCTGGAAGCGGTTTGGCTGGGGAAGCCCTAGTGAAGCAACAAAACGCATCAAGGGCGCGCCGCTTTCGTAAATCCTGCGGTAAGCCGCTTCAGCCTCCGTCAGTGCAGATTGCAAAATCAATCTGAGGATGTGGTGTTGCTGGTCACGAAACAGCAGGTTGAGGGTGTAGGTCGAGGAGCCAAAGTGCCTGTCGACAATACGAAGCCGCTCCGCAAGATCACCCCGCACAAATGCGTCGCTGATCTCGCGAATCATGGATTGATAACTATCTTCGCCAACATATCTTCGCACGCCGCCCGTCAGATTATGATCCCCCAGATGAAGGACTCCAAAACTGATTTGCGAGGATTCCCAGGTGATTTCTGAGGTGATTTGTGCCCGTCCTAGCGCCAATCTTGTCTTGCCTTCATTCAAAACAGTGTAGTCCTCGCGGTTAACGGCATAACAATAGATTCGTGTTTCGTGATTATAGGGTTCAAATAGCGAGCTCACAGCATAATGCGCTCCAACTTTCTGCAGATCGATGGCTGCAGGGCGAACGAATTTTTCAAAGATGACGGCTCCATTCTTATGTTCCGGGATATTGCTTTTAGCCTTCTCAAGCAAATCAACAAAGCGACTCTCATAAGGCTGATTCAGGACTTCTTCACCCAATTGGATTGCCCGGCCCGCGTATTGAATCACCTGGACGGTCTCAATTCCCGAAAGTTCATCAAAGAACCAACCGCAGCTTGTGTACATCAGCATCAGATGCCGCTGCAGCTCCATGAACTTGAGAGCGCGGGTGCGCTGCTCGTCCGTGAACTCGCGGGCCGCGTGCTTTGCCATGAAACCGAGAATGCGATCCCGCGACCTGTCAAGAATCACATCGATATAATCGTTACGCGCTGCCCACGGATCCTTGAATAGTTCTTTTCCTTTCCGGGCAAATGATGTATTGATGGTATCGCGAAGCCAATCCAGTGACTCCCGCAACGGCGCGCGCCAGCCCTGGTTCCACTCGGGGTGCCCTCCGGTGTTGCAACCGCAATCGCTGCGCCATCTTTCGACTCCGTGTGGACAACTCCATGAACTTCGTTCAAACACGCGGGCATCATGTGCCGGCAGATGATTTTCCAGGAATTCCCCATAGTTGGTCAATCTTACGGAATCGTTGGCATCGATGTATTGCAGCGCATACGCGAGCCCCATATCGCCATAAGGATGATGATGGCCATAGGTTTCTCCGTCCGTTGCAATGTGGACTAATTGGGGACCTTCGCGAACCTCTGAAAAGACTCCGAGCAACCTGTCAGCAAATTTTTCGCCACTCGCCAGCAGCCCTTCAAAGGCAACACCGCGGGAGATGGGTCCGTCATAGAAAAAAACATTGATAGACCGTCCGTAGCGAAGACGGAGGCGGTAAGCAACGGAAGGATCAATCCGTCCGCCTGATATGTCCCGCCAGTTGCGCGCTCCGATCGGTCGCGCACGCCAGGCCTGATGGGGTGAAAGCACGGTGTAGCTGATTCCGTGCTGGGCCAGGATATCAAGCGTTTCAAGATCAACGGCGGTCTCCGGCAACCACATGCCCTCAGGTTTTCGCCCAAACCGGTACTCGAAATCACGAATACCCCAGATCACCTGCGTTTCTTTATCCCGCGTGTTCGCCAGGGGCATGATCATATGGTTGTACGGTTGGGCCATGGCCGAGCCGTGTCCTGAATAAAGCTTTTTACTTTCCTCGTCGGCTGTCAGAATGGCGCGATAGACGTCCGGAGCCTTGCTTTCAAACCACGACAGTAGAGTTGGACCGACGTTAAAACTGATGCGGGAATAGTTGTTGACGATTTTCTGAATCCGGCCGTCTCCATCCAGGATGCGGGACGCCCCATTCGGCCCATAACACTCTGCAGTAATGCGCTCGTTCCAATCGTGGTATGGATATGCAGAGTCTTGAATTTCAATCGCTTCAAGCCAGGGGTTTTCCCGAGGGGGCTGGTAGAAGTGTCCGTGGATACAAATGTACCGGTCTGGCATAAACCTCATTTCTTTGCGTTACTTTGACTGAAAAAGGACTATTGAGCCTGGGGCAATTGTGAGGGAGGTATCCGAGTCTGCTTCCAGCAGGTCAGGACACAGGCTCCCCCTGCCGTTCCATCGATGGTCTGCGGAGTCCAGTATCTTCGTGAATTGTCCTTTCGGGAATGGGAACACCGCAGTTGCCGGTTCGTTACTCAGGTTAACAATCATAACAGCTTGATCGCTCTCATGCCACCTTCTGACCCAAAGGAGGTTTTCCCGTTCAAATGCTATAGCCTCTGTTCGCGGCTGACCCTTCAGTGCCAAAGCAGGCAATGATTTTCGCAGGCGGATCAATTCGCGCACGAAGTTATAGAGAGCCTGATGGTTACCTCCGGCTTTCAATTCATGATTCAGCTTGGAGCTTTGAAATGTTTCCTCGCTTTGAGGGTCAGGAATCGAGCCCGTCCAGTCGAACGAAGCAAATTCCGACTGGCGACCCTTCCGAACGGCCTCAATCAATTCCGGATCGGAATGGCTGACAAAATACTTAAAAGCAGCGACTTCACCATATTCCTCTCCCATGAACAGCAATGGAACAAATGGAGAGAGCAAAACCGAGCCGGCGGCCACCTTTAAAGCCTCAAACGAGACAAGCTGGCTCAGTCGCTCACCCAGGAGCCTGTTGCCAACCTGATCGTGGTTCTGCGCGAATACTACAAACCGCTCAGAGGGCAGGCCATGTGACGAATTTCCGTGTCGCCGTTTGCGAAAAGCCGAGTATTGACCGGAATAGACGTATCCATCCCGGTAGGCACTGGCCAGGTGTTCAACTTTTCCAAAATCACAGTAGTAACCATTTCGTTCGCGCGTCAGGAGCGTGTGCAGCGCGTGATGGAAATCATCGCTCCATTGAGCATCCAGACCGTACCCTCCCATCGCGCGCCCGCGGATAACTCTGGAATCATTCCTGTCGCTCTCGGCGATCACGTACACTTTGCGCTCGAGTTCCTGTGCCTGCTGATGAACAGCCATTCCAAGTTCTTCTAAGATGGGACGGGCGGATGGATCTACAATTGCGTGAATGGCGTCAAGCCTGAGCGCATCGATATGGAAGTCTCCGGTCCAGCACAAAGCGTTTTCGATGAAGAATCGTCTTACTCCGTCACTTTCGGGCCCATCATAATTGATCGCCTTGCCCCATGGAGTGCGGTACTGGTCAGTAAAGTATGGGCCAAACTCTGCAAGATAGTTTCCTTCCGGCCCAAGGTGGTTGTAAACCACATCCAGAATTACCGCCAAGCCACAGGAGTGGCAAGCTTCAACCAGAGCCTTAAGTCCCTGCGGCCCTCCATAAGAATTCTGGACAGCGAAAGGGAATGCACCGTCATAGCCCCAATTCCTATCCCCAGGGAACTGGGCGATAGGCATCAGTTCGAGGGCCGTGACGCCAAGTTCGCAAAGTTGGTCAAGATGCGGGATGACAGCTTCAAATGTGCCCGGTCCCGTAAAGGTGCCGACATGAATTTCATAAATGACATAGTCGGCAAGGTCCAGGCCAGTCCAGTGGGTGTCATCCCAATGGAAACCCAGATCGATCACTTCCGAGGGCCCATGCACACCTTCCGGCTGATAGTGGGAAGCGGGATCGGGCCTTTCGGTCTTGCCGTCAAGAACGTAGAGATAACGAGTACCCGGAGTTACACCTTCAACAAGCTTCTGGTAGTAACCGTGTCCCCCCCGCTCCAGTGGGATCATCTTGCAAGAGGGTGCTGTGATGTGGACCGCCACAGTTTCAGCCGCGGGGGCCCACACCAGGAATTGACAACGCCCTTCTCCCAGGTATGTTGCTCCCAGACGAAGACTCATCCTTGTTGTCCCTTGCTCCTGAAGAACAGAAAGGAAAGAGCAGGCAATGTAACTGACACAGACCAGGGTCGCCCATGATGTGAAACCGGACTGGCCTCCACTCCTCCCATATTTCCCCAGTTTCCGCCCCAATACTGGGCTGCGTCACTGTTCGCGATTTCGTGCCAGTATCCGCCTCTCGGTACTCCAATCCGGT
>JBJKQZ010000362.1:0-2910 GCA_046704865.1 Terriglobia bacterium | reverse complement strand
TGCACAGCGCCACGGCTGAGGAAGCTGCTGCCATCCTCGCCGCGGCTAACACCGTTCTGGTTGTCCCCGGTTATGGAATGGCCGTTGCCCAGGCGCAACATAAAGTCCGGGAGATGTTCGACGCCCTCACTAAAAAGGGAGTCGACGTGAAGTTCGGCATCCACCCGGTTGCCGGGCGCATGCCAGGCCACATGAATGTCCTCCTTGCTGAAGCAGACGTTCCCTACGACAAGTTGATCGAAATGGACGATGCCAACAGTGAAATGGCGCAGACCGATGTTGCTTTGATCATCGGCGCTAATGACGTCATCAACCCTGCCGCAAAGACCGACCAGAGCAGTCCGATCTATGGCATGCCCATCATTGAAGTGACCAATGCCCGGACAGTAATGGTGATCAAGCGGAGCCTGAATCCTGGCTTTGCGGGCATTGACAATCCTCTGTTTTATATGGACAACACTCTAATGCTTTTTGGCGATGCAAAGTCTTTTGTCAGCGGCATTGTCAAGGAACTGTCAGGAGGCGGCGAGTAAGGCGCGCCTGAAATTCTCTGGGTGCAGGCGAAAAGCCTGCACCCGGAGCCGCTGTATCTGAAATCTCCCACATTATTACTGTTTGCGTGCGGGCCACGCATTCGCGGGCTCCAGCAAAAGCTTTTTCCTTCCGGCCTTTTCACCCTGGCACGCCTCCATAAATAGTTGCAGGCGAAAATTTTATTTGTCCATAGAACCTTGTTTCAGGTGTTTTACTCCCGAGGGTAGATCGTGGGCCTAAGGCTGCGTTAGAATGAGCCAGAGGAAGGCTAATGGATCATCTTTCAGACCAGAATGCCCAACCTGCCCCTCAGGCCAAATCACCGAACCAGCGAGGGCACTCCAGGACCGGTGTGATGCTGTTTGTGGGGCTTGCGCTTGTTGTGGCTGGGATCCTTTCTTACCTTATCCTCTCTCGGCTGGACCGGATTAATCAGGAGGTCAGCCATCTCAACACTCAGGTCCAGGAAACAAACCTGAAAGCCAGCGACGCCTCATCGAAGGCTGCGTCGGCTCTGGATCGAGCCGCTCAGGCCGAACAGAATGCCCAGCAGGCAGCCAGCGAGCGTGACCAGGCCGAAAAGGCCAAAGCGCAGTTTCAACAGCAGGCTCAGGCTGCCCAACAACAGGCCCAGCAGGCTGAGCAGAAAGCGGAATCGTACCGCCAGGAGCGTGAGGCTGAGCTAGACCGTCTTCAGCAGGCTCTCGGGCAGATCGCCAGCACTCGCCGCACTGCTATGGGAGTGGTGATGACCCTGGGAAGCAAGTCCATACGGTTCGCTTTTGACAAGTCGACGCTGCGTCCTGAAGATAAGGAAGTTCTGAGCAGAATCGCCGGCATTCTTTCGACCTTGAGGGGATATCAGATCTATGTTTACGGCTACACGGACGATATTGGTACCAAGGAATATAATCTGAAACTCTCAGACCGGCGGGCGAAGGCCGTCTATGACTATCTGGTACAGAATGGGCTCGATCCCAGTATCATGTCGAAGAAAGGTTTTGGGGAAGCCGATCCTCTTGTGCCCGGGAATTCCGAAAAGGCCCGGGCAGTCAACCGCCGCGTTGAAATCGGCATTGTCGATTCCACAATCAAACCGCTTTCCTCCTTGAACCAATAAAACTGCTGCTGCAGCCAGGCATGCGGACGCCGATTGGCATCAAAAGATGCTAATTTTGTGGGCTTTCTCCTGGCGCCCAGAAATCCGTTGACACTTTTCTTCGCTTTTTGTTACGTTCAAGAGCTTGCAGCTAAGAAGAGTAAGGCAGTAGCTTCCGGCCGGTCGGCGATGGAGGATTCCGGGCCGTCAGGTTGCTGGAAGCTGGTGGGGGCGACATTGATGTTTGTTCCAAAAAGGATGTTTTTGACCAAAGGGGTTGGAAAGCACCGGGAGAAGCTTACGAGCTTTGAGCTGGCGCTTCGGTCCGCGGGAATTGCAGCCTGCAATCTGGTGCGGGTTTCCAGCATTTTCCCTCCGCGTTGCAAAATGGTTCCACGCGCTGAAGGCATTAAGGAGTTACAACCTGGCCAGGTTACGTTTGTTGTGATCAGCGAAAACTCCACGCGTGAGCCTCACCGCCTGATTGCGGCATCCGTGGGAGTGGCGATGCCTGCAGACCGCAACACGTACGGCTATCTTTCCGAACATCACTCGTACGGCCAGACTGAGCAGGTGGCCGGGGAATACGCCGAAGAGCTCGCCGCTGAAATGCTGGCAACAACCCTGGGCGTGGAGTTTGACCCTGATCAGAGCTGGGATGAAAAGAAGGAAATCTACCGCATTTCCAACAAGATTGTACGAACGTCGGAGATTACCCAGTCGGCGATTGGCGACAAACGGGGCCTGTGGACGACGGTACTGTCGGCGGCCGTTCTCCTGGGTTTTGAAGACTGACGCGGGCGGTTGCGTCCAAGAGGACAGTTCAGGGGTTCCATCACGGTCCTCGCAGCTTTCCCTCCGAGCCCCACATTAAAAATTAACAGGAGCCATATCATGCGTAAACACGAGATCTTAACGGTCGCGACTCGGCCATTGGAGATTGACCGGAAGAAGGACGCTGCCTCTCTGCTGGAGAAGATGCAGGGCATCTCTTTTCAGGGCCGAAACCTTGGCGTCGCTTACCAGGTTTGGAAACGAATGCTGGGCGACCGTGTCACTATCATGATGGGCTTGTCTGGAGCCATGATTCCCGGCGGCATGCGGCGCCTCGTAGCTTACATGATCAAGAACCGCAAGGTGGATTGTCTGGTTTCAACAGGGGCCAATTTTTTCCACGACATTCATGAGAGCCTGGGCCGGCTGCACTTCCAGTGCTCCCCAAGCATTAACGACGTCCATTTGCAAAAGAACCTCATCGATCGCATGTATGACACGCT
>JBJKQZ010000361.1:0-6967 GCA_046704865.1 Terriglobia bacterium | reverse complement strand
CCGAGTTCGTCCTGAAAATGCAAGGTCCAGGTATGGCAGCCGGCGCAGCATAAAACGCCGGGTTTAAACCCATGATGGAGCAATTGAATTCAATCATTAGGAGAAATCGGATGGCAACTCTAACTTTTGACAGTGCGATTCGCGATTATACGGAGTCCCTTCCGGAAACGCCCCAGGCCATGGTGGTGCAGGACTCAGCTCTCCCCATGGATTTATCAAAAAGGTTCTCAGAGGGGCTGGAACTGATGAACCACGGGGAACCTGCCGCGGCGGCTGCGTGCTTTGAACAGATCGTGGAAATGCTTCCTGAATTTGCCGATGCGCATGTGGGACTTGGAATCGCGTACGCGGTCACCGGCAAGGTCTATCCAGCCATGGACCACCTCGAAGAGGCCGCAAGACTGGAGCCTGAGAACTTCTTCGCTCATTTCAAGCTGGGCCAGTTGATGTTCAAGCTGCATGTGCCTAAAAAGGGTTACGAGGAAATGCAGAAGGCGATCCGTTGCGCGACTTCGATTGAGGAGCGAAAGCTTGTAGGACAGTTGATTCATGAACAGAAACAGCGTGAGGAGAAGGGTCTGGCGCGGCCAACCTGGGACCGTCCCTTTTCCCGCAAGGGCCTGTTGTTGGTAGGGGCAAGTGTGGCTCTGCCACTCCTTTATATGTTTCTTGTCAGCGTCCATATCGTGCATTAAATTGGGGAGGTATTTTGATGGCATCGGAGTCGTGGGTTGTGGATATCAGGTCGGCATTAGTTGAAGCCATTAAAGAGCAGCGCATAGCCATTGTTTGCGCGTTAGCTGTGGGCATCATGGCGATTGGGGTCTTTCACGCCCCGCCTGAGCCGGTTCTTTTGGGCTGCGGCGGAGCATTAACCCTTCTTGTCTTTTGGGGCTGCATGAAACGGGTTTTGAAATAGGAACTCTTCAAGGATTGTGGCCGGGTTGGCTTAGTCTTTCCCTCATTTGAAACAGGTCCAGGAACCCTGCGGCCAACCGGGAAAGCGTTACATGAACATCTCACTCCAGGTTCTTTTTTTCCTAGCGCTGCTGATCCTGCTGGCCAAGGCCGCGGGCGGGCTTGCCTCACGCGTCGGTTTGCCAGCCGTACTTGGAGAACTGCTTGCAGGAGTCGTTCTTGGACCAACCCTGATTAACGTCTGGCGTTTTCCCTGGTTTGCGGTATCGGCTCCGGCGGGTGCCAACGCACATGTTTCACTGTCCGCTTTTATAAACGTCCTGGCGGAAGTGGGTGTGGTTGTTCTGATGTTCCTGGCCGGACTGGAAACGGACATCAACGCCATGAAAAAGGCCTTTGGCCCGGCCTTTTGGGCTGCCTGTGGTGGAGTCATCTTGCCGTTTGCAGGGAGTGCCGTGATTGGCCACGAACTGGGATTCGCTTGGCGTGAAGCCATTTTTATCGGCACCATTCTGACAGCCACGAGCGTCTCCATCACCGCTCAAACCCTGATGAACCTCAAGCAGCTCAGGTCAAAAGCGGGCTCGACCATTCTGGCCGCGGCTGTTATTGACGATGTTCTCGGCCTGCTGGTTCTTTCACTTGTAATTGCGGTGGAGTCGAATGTTGCCAGCACACACATGAGCGGTTCGGCCCTGGTAAGCTTTGGATGGACCGTCGCCAAAATGGCGATTTTCTTCCTCTTCGCATTCTTAATTGGCCCGAAGTTGATCCGGTTTGCTTTCAAAGCAGCGCGTCATTTTAAGGTGGAGCACACTTCTCTTGCGGCAGCGCTGGCCATTGGTTTTCTGTTCGCTTTCCTCGCGCAATATGGCGGCGGGATGGCGGCCATCACCGGTTCCTATCTCGCCGGCCTCTTTATCGCAGCCAGCCCAACGGACCACGCGGAAGTCATTTCGGAATTGCGGTCCATGACCAATTCTTTCTTTGGTCCGCTGTTTTTTGCCTCGATCGGCCTTGAAATCAATGCCTGGGCCTTGGGCGGCCACATCGGGTTTTTCTTTTTGATTCTGGTTATAGCCATCCTCGGGAAAGTGTTCGGCTGCGGGTTGGGCGCATGGGTCAACGGCTTCTCTGGCAGGGATGGTTTGATTGTTGGTGTGGGAATGATTCCGCGCGGTGAAGTAGGGCTAATCACAGCTAACATCGGATGGGCCGCAGGCATCGTTTCGCCGGAAATATATTCCCTGGTGATTGTTCTGGTTCTGGCCACAACTTTGGTCACTCCGCCGATGCTGAGTTTGTGTTTCGGCCGTAAACCCGCTTCGATTGACGTGGCAACGGCTTCGGCAAGTCTGGAGGGCGTTTCATCCGAGTCATAACCTGAGCATGGAGGCAGAAGCTCGTGAGGATTGTTCCAAGGGGACAGGTTGGACCTAATCCACTATCGCGATAAAGTCAGAAGAAAGGGCTGATGATTATGAAAAAACTGGAAGCCGTAATTCAACCATCTAAGCTGGATGCGGTTAAGGAAGCTCTGCACGAGATTGGGATTCAAGGGATGACAGTGAGTGAAGTGCGTGGTCACGGCCGGCAAAAGGGTCACTCTGAGATCTATCGCGGGCACGAATATACCGTCGATCTGCTTCCAAAAATCAAGGTGGAAGTCGTATTGCCCGATACGCTTGCGGAGCAAGCGGTGGACGCGATTGCCAAAGCTGCGCGCAGCGGAAAGATTGGCGATGGAAAGATATTTCTCAGCGACATTGGTGAAGCAATTCGCATCCGTGACAGCCAGCGAGGTGATGAAGCCCTTTGAGTCTGCGGAAAATGCATATGCGGAATTCAGGCGAGTATTGGTTTTTAAGATCGCGTTGGAGTTGGTACGTCAATGCGCTAACCAGATAGACCGGTAATCATTTTGTCTGGGACACCTGATTAACGCTTCAGAAAAAGCAACAGGACGGTCAGGACATAGACTGAAAATACTCCGATTGATTCAAACGAAAATAACAGTATTCGCTTTTTGGAGCGGTACATCAGGGCAACCATGGTGATTGCCGTCATTGTCATGGCGGCGCACGCCGTCAAGGCATGTGTGGGGGAAACAAAGCTGAGCAGCGGCCCCTTCAGGAAAAATACGTCGTCGATTGACAAAATCACCAGGTTAAAAAGGTTGCTCCCCAGCACGTTGCCGACGGCCAAATCTACGGCTCCCATTTTGAGGGCCGCTTTGCCCACAACGATTTCAGGCAGCGAAGTCGACAACGCAACCAGTATGCTCCCGATGAAAGTGCGACCCAGGCCAGTGATGGACGCAAGCTGATCCGCCACATAAGGCAGATACGTAGCTGCTATTACGATCAGCGCGGCGTATGCTGCAAACCGGCCGTAGGCGAGGCGCTTCGACAGGTGCTCGTATCGAACGCCCTCTTTGACTTCACTCAGAAATTCAGCGATTCTCCTTTTCTCAGAATTTAATACCACCCGCATCGGTCCCAGATAGACAAGCGGGATCACCAGGCTGTAAAGGCCAATCCACCCTAATGCCGGAATGCTTTGACCAGCCAAAAGGCTGATGGTTGTCAACCCAAGCAGAAGAACGCCAAATGATGCTGTAAGGATCTGCCCCTGGTGCGCCAGCGTTGAGATCGGTGCCACTTTTCGACCGACATCAAGCATAGCCAGGATGAGCAGGTTGAACATACAGCTTCCCAGCACATCACCAGCGGCGATGTTAGGCGAGTTGAAGATGGCGACAGAACTAATACCCGTAAATAGTTCCGGCAAAGACGTCGCCGAGGCCATGAGAATCACGCCAATCCATGTCCGTCCCATCCCTGTCTTTTCCGCGATCACATCGCCGTAATGAGAAAGCCGCGACCCAGCGAAGACGATCACGGACGTACAAATCAGAAATTGGACCCAGATTAGCATCTACTCGGCTCTCATCTTCTTTCGCAGTAACCACTTTTCAAGTTCGACCGCCCAGAAAATAGCGGAACTGACCAGCACTGTAAGGACCAGGTCCGGAACAGGCAGCGCAACAGTGTTGAAGATTGACTGGAGAAACGGAACATACAGCAGCGCAAGCTGGAGGATAACGGTCAACGCAACGGCTCCCAACAAGGGTTTGTTGGATAATAGCCCGATCTCAAGCAGCGATCGGCTCTCTGAACGGATGGCCATGACGTTCGCCATCTGCGAAAGCGTAAGCGTTGTGAAAATCATGGTCTGCCAGGTCGGATCGTGCTCAGTCCAGTACCCGTAACCGATGGCAAGTGAAAGCAGCCCCATGAGCATTCCGACCCATATGATCTGCCGCCCCATGCCTCGCGCAAACATACTCTCCCCAGGCGGTCGCGGTGGGCGGCGCATTGTGTCATACTCCGCCGGCTCCACTCCCAATGCCAGAGCTGGCAGCCCATCAGTTACCAGATTCATCCACAGAATCTGGAGTGGAAGCAGCGGCAGTGGCATTCCTAACAAGGGAGCAACCAGCATCAGCCAGATTTCGCCCGAGTTGGTTGCCAATATGTAGCGGATGAATTTGCGAATGTTGTCATAGATCACCCGGCCCTCTTCGACCGCAGCGACAATGCTGGCGAAATTATCGTCCAGCAGCACCATATCGGCAGCCTCTTTGGAAACGTCCGTCCCAGTGATTCCCATGGCAACGCCAATATCCGCTTTTTTCAATGCAGGGGCGTCGTTTACGCCGTCTCCCGTCATGGCCACAATATGTCCGCGACGGTGAAGCCCTTCCACAATTCTGAGCTTATGCTCTGGTGAGACTCGGGCATAAACCGCTGCTGATTCTGTCAGTTTCTCCAATTCTTCCGGCGAAGTCTTTTCCAGCTGCGTCCCGGTCACGACGCCGCCATTATCGGAAATGCCCAACTGTGCGGCGACATACCTTGCTGTCAGGGGATGATCACCGGTAATCATCATGGTGCGGATGCCAGCAGTCTTGCAGGTATTGACCGCCGACGCGGCCTCACGCCTGGGCGGGTCAATCATTCCAATCATCCCGACAAAGACAAGATTGCGCTCTAACTCGCCCGCGTCCGCCCTGGAAGGGACCAAACGCTGGCAGCGGAAAGCTACCCCCAAAACGCGCATCCCATTCGCCGCAAGTTTGTCATTTTCTGCAAAAAGGCTTTCACGCCAGCTTTCGCTCAATGATTCCCGTTCCGCGTTGATCCACACTGAGTCCGAAAGTCCCAAAAGAACGTCAACCGCACCTTTGGTCACAATGATGCAAGAGTCGCCTTCCCCGGGGCATGCCATTCGAATTCCCTCAGGAACCAGCTTCGGGTCCGATGGATAACCGTGAACCGTCGTCATTCGCTTTCGTTCAGAGGTAAATGGAACCTCGGCAATCCGGGGCAGGATTCTGTCAAGCTCCGGCTTTAGCAGGCCCGCTCGGGCTGCGGCCACCACCAGGGCAGTCTCAGTAGGATCGCCTAGAGGAACGGAATTGTCCGTGGTGCCAGAGTTCGCCTTCATCACAGAGTCATTGCACAAGGCCGCCCCAGCCAGGAGCAGATTAAACTCAGGCCGTTTGAGTTCCGGGAACTCGATTCGATAATCATTCGAACTCGAGTCCTGGATTTCCACTTTGCGCTCGGGAAGCTGGAAAATCGTGGCGGTCATCTGATTTTCAGTCAGTGTGCCGGTTTTGTCCGAACAGAAATCGGTGACAGAACCCAGGGTTTCATCCGCCGAAAGCTTGCGGATCAGGACCCTGCGTTTGAGCATGCGCTGGGCGCCCAGCGTCAATGCGATTGTCATCACAGCCGGCAGGCCTTCCGGCACCGCGGCCACAGCGATGCTGACGGCCGTGAGGAACAGGATTTTGAGATCGTCACCGCGGAACCAGCCTAGAGCAAAAATAACCAGCACTAACAAGAAAGCTGCTTCTGCCAGAACTTTCCCCAATTGCGCAAGGCGCTTTTGCAGGGGTGTGGCTTCCTGCCGCACGGACTGGATTAACCCGGCGATGCGGCCCAGTTCCGTTCGCATCCCGGTTTCAGCAACGATGGCCTCACCGCGCCCTGCGGTGATATAAGTCCCCATGTAAACCATGTTGCGGCGGTCTCCCAGCGCAAGGTCCGGCTGCTCCAGTTCATCGCTGATTTTCCGGACCGGCAGTGATTCACCGGTCAGCGCGGCCTCTTGTGTCTGCAGGTCCGCGCTCTCGAGCACGCGACAATCAGCAGCGACAAAATTTCCGGCTTCCAATAGAACAATGTCCCCTGGGACCAGACTCACCGCGGAGACTTCACGCACTTCCCCGTCACGCCGAACCTTCACGGAGGGAACCGCCATTTTCTTCAAAGCGGCCATCGCCTTTTCAGCCCGGTATTCCTGCGAAAAGCCCAGGATTGCGTTGAGAATGACGATGGCTCCGATGGCGATGGCGTCGCTGTAATCTCCAAGCAGAGCCGAGATCACGGCAGCGATGATCAAGATGATCACCATCAATTCCTTTAATTGATCGAGGAAAATCAGCCAGGGGCTCTTGATTCCGCTCTCCCTCAACTCGTTGGAGCCAAATTCCGCCAGTCGATTGGCAGCTTCAGTCTCACCCAACCCGGCGGGAGTGCTCCCCAGTTCTTTTACAGCCGACTGCGCGTCGATCTGGTACCATTTGGTCATGGTTGGTTGGTCACCAAAAACCCGCCGATGGATAGGTTGGGCTTCTCAGGCTGGCACGCAGGGTGCCTGGGTAATCTCTCAGTCCCGCAAATTTGAGTTTTGTGGCCCGCAGCGGCCGCGGGCTCGACGCATGGCTAAACCAGCGCCTTGCGCCTGCTTCTAGGTTGAGAATACACGAGATGGAGAGGGATTCAAAGTTGCGCGTCCGCCGCAATTTCATGCGGCAATTGGCGGTTAAAATGTTTGAGGGCCACTCAGCCTGAAGTGCATGAATCTGCCAGGTTGGAACAGATGAGGCGAGTTGGAACTGATGAGTCCGGTAATGAGGAGGGTTGAAATGCTTGTTCGACAAATCATGATGACCCCCGTCATCACCGTTGATGAAGAT
>JBJKQZ010000360.1:0-4902 GCA_046704865.1 Terriglobia bacterium | reverse complement strand
GAATATCAAATGAAACGGAACTGCAGCCCCCCCGTCCCGGAACGTGCATTTTTGTTCGATACCAGTCAATGCCCGCCATGAAGTCGTAGCAGACCATCGGGATGCCAGCCTTGCCGATTGCGTGTATGGCCGCGATGTAGTTTTCAATTTCTTCGTCACGGCCCGGCAGTCCGAGCTTGATTTTCTCTGCCGGAACTGGATGGCTCTCAATGCCTGCAATTTTCAAACCTGCCGCTTCATAACCCGCCTTGATTTTGGCTACCGTATCGACGTAGCGCGAACGCGGAACGCGGCTGAGCTCGGAAGCCGTCCCGGCAATTGCATGTGTGACTCCGATCTGCTCCGAAAGCTTTACCCGGTGCGGATCGCTGTCCCCCCAGATAAGGCAGATTTTGAATTTGTCTTCCTCTGAGCCTGCATTCTTTTCAAAGGCAGGAATGGCCTTCCCTGTGGCAACCGAGGGGGCGGCCGCTGCGGCAATGGTTGCCAGCATCCCCTGCATGCATTCCCGTCGATTAAGCTTGGGCATGAACAAATCCTCCTGGCAGGCGCAAATTGGGCTGATTTTTCCTGGCTGTGCGCATGTCAGTCTTGAACGTTGCCGGGGTCAGGAGGGCAGTTTATCTGGAATAAATTGCAGAGGCAAGCGGAGGTTTCGGGCCTTTTTTCGGCTGCCTAAATCAGTCCCAATGGACTTCTTTCGCAGGGGGAAATTGGCCTGTAGGACTTTCCCATGCCCAGCTTTTGAAGAGCTTTCATTCCACGTCTCAGTTCGGATGTGTTACAGTTTTCCCGCCGGGCCGTTAACGTCTGGAATCCACATTCCGGAAAGATGTTAATAGCCACGTCCTTGAAGTATTCATCTCACACCTGGAGTATGGCTCATGGCTTTCCAAAGAGTTCGGGTATTCGAGACATTATGCATTCTTGGAGCGCTGATAGGTTCATCTGTCATCCTGCTGGGGCAGCAGCCGAAGCCCCGGTATGATCTGCTGCTGAAGGGCGGACACGTGATCGATCCCGCCAATCACATTGACCGGGTGATGGACGTGGCGACCGCGGGCGGCAAGATTGCCGCGGTTGAGCCGGATATTCCTGAAAATGAAGCCGGCAAAGTAGTGGACGCCCATGGCCTCTACGTTACGCCCGGCCTTGTGGACATACACGTCCACATCGGTTACGGAGGCGCGCCGGACAACTGGTACTCCCCCAGCGCCCGTTCGCACACGCCGCCTTTTGGAATGCCGCCCGACCTGATGCTGGCATCCGGCGTAACAACCGTGGTTGATGCAGGTAGTTCGGGTGCCGCCACGTTTCTGCGCGAAAAAGAAATGGTAATGGAACACTCCAGGATCCGGGTCCTGGCGTTCCTGAACATCGTTGCAGACGGAATGAACGGTGGGCTGGAGCAGACCGTTGATCAGATGGATCCCAAATTGTGCGCGGAGACGATCGAAAAGAATCGCGACTTGATTGTGGGAGTAAAAACCGCCCACTACTGGACCGTGAAACCCTGGGACGCAGAACACCAGCCCTGGACCGCCGTAGACCGTGCCGAAGAATGCGCCCGAATGGCAAACGTGCCGGTGATGGTCGACTTCTGGCCGCGCCCGCCACTGCGCTCTTACGCTGAGTTGATCCTGAAGAAAATGCGCCCGGGTGACATCCATACCCACGTTTTCGCACAGCAGTTTCCCATCATCCTGCCCAACGGCAAGCTCAACCCCATCATGGAAGAGGCGCGTAAGCGCGGCGTGATTTTTGACGTGGGGCACGGTGGTGGAAGCTTCTGGTTCAGGAACGCAGTTCCGGCTGTGGAACAAGGTTTCCTGCCGGATTCGATTTCGACGGACCTGCACATGGAAAGCATGACAACCAAGGCCATCAGCATGGTGAATGTCATGTCCAAATTTTTGGCGATGGGAGTTCCATTAGAAACGGTGATTCGGGAGTCGACCGTGAACCCGGCGCATGAGATTCACCGTCCGGAGCTGGGGACTCTTTCCGTGGGCCGCGTGGCCGATATCGCGGTGCTCCAGGAACTGCATGGAAAGTACAGTTATTCCGACGATGGATATGCGCGGATGGACGGAAACGTGAAGTTGATCGCCCGCATGACGGTCCGCGCCGGACGAATCGTCTTCGATCCTTCCGGGCTGAGCATGGTGGAATGGAGGAAAGCACGGAAGCAGTATTTCACGCCGCCGAACCTGGACTCAGGGAAGCCTTCGACAGCGGATGATTTCCCGCGGTAGCGTTTTCCAAGTCTCAATAGTCATCGGCTGATTCTTCTATTGCGCGAGACATGGCGCGGATATGAAACGGCGAACATTTCTTAAGAGCGCATGGCTGGGTTACGCGGGATCGCTTGTCCCTCAACTCCGTGCACAGGGATCAAAAGAGTTCGTCCAGCCCAAGCCGCCAACTATTCAAACCCACGGGTTGCCGGGATTCAGGCCTTCACCGCTCGGTATGCCAGGGCTTTTCCCGGGGCGTGTGGTTGAGGTTGTTGATCCGCGTTCCATTTCACAGAATCGCGTTTCACAGCCCATTGTCCGCCGTATGCTGGAGCGCGGCATGCGTGAACTCACCGGAAAAAGTTCTCTTGAAGAGGCCTGGGGACTTTTCATCCAACCTTCTGATATTGTCGGCATCAAGATCAATCCTTCGGGCGCCCCGGCTTGTTATTCGTCGCCTGAAATTGTCAGGGAAATTATCAGGGCCGTTGAAATGGTGGGTGTTCCACGGCATAACATTGTTATTTATGACCGATATTCGTTTGAGGTCCAGCTTGGCAGTTACCGGGCTTTCCTTCCAGTCGGTGTTCGACTTGTCGGCATTGAAAATGGAGAGTTTGACCTTTCCGGGTACGATATGAACGTTTATTGCCAGGCGAACTTCTTTGGGGAATGGGAAACACGCTCTTACCTTGCCCGGGTTGTCTCACACGAAGTGACCAAAATCATCAACGTCCCGACGCTCAAGGACCACTCGGCTGCCGGGGTAACGGGATGCCTGAAAAATCTGGGATACGGCTCCTTTAATAATGTTGCGCGCTCGCATCATGAGCCTGTTACTTTTACCGACCCGCTGATCGGAATCATGTGCTCGGTTGAGCCTCTGCGCTCCAAAGCGGTTTTGCACATCATGGACGGAATGCGGGAGGTGTGGCACGGAGGGCCGCTCACCCAGGTGCAGAGTTTTATTGCGCAGACCGGGATGTTGATTCTGGGAACAGACCCTGTGGCCGTCGACACCATTGAATTGGATATCATCCAGAAAAAGAGGCAGGAGGAAGGCGCCCTTTCGCTCTGGGACCGCAGCCCGCAGAACATCACTTTTGATTCCGACGTGTATTACCACGATTCCCGCAAGAACCTCTTCTATCGCCAGCCGGCGCACATAGAAGCCGCCGGAAAACTGGGACTTGGCATTTCTGACCTTCAGCGGATCGACCGCCAACGGATCCAAATGGAAACCTGAAACCTCATGACTCCTTCCTCTAGTGCCACACCCCGATGGGCAACATTGATGAGCGATGGCGCGCGCACCGGAGGATTGGGCCTGAGGCGCGCTGCGGCGCCAGGCGGCGTGCGGTGGCGCGTGCGGTTGCCGAAGTCGGTCCGCTCGTCACCAGTTCTGGGCGGTGATTTGCTTTTTGTCGCATGCCTGGACGGCTTCCTTCACGCTATTGACATAACATCTGGCAGGCATGGGTGGAAATACAACGCAGGAATATCGATCCATTCGACTCCCTCGCTTGCAGGCAATATGGTTTTGTTCGGCAGCGACGACGGCAAAGTGCACGCGCTTGAAGGCAAATCCGGTCGCGTCATTTGGGTCGCGACGACAGGTGCGGAGGTTTGGCCGTCGCCGGTAGTTGAAGGCGGGGAAGTTTTTTTTGGCTCGGCAGACGGAAATTTTTATGCTGTTAAACTCGATACGGGCGAACGCGTATGGGCGCGGGAACTGGGAGCGCGGATTTATTCGACTGCTTTTGTTTCTGGCGAGCGGCTATATTTCGGGTGTGGCGACAACCGGATTTATTGTCTTGAAAGGTCGTCCGGCAAGGTGGTTTGGACCACCGCAACCAATGATGTGATCGATTCTTCACCAGCGGTTGCTGGCGACAGCGTGATTGTGGGGTCTGAAGATTTCGCAGTTTACGCGCTCGATGCGGCCAGCGGTTCGGTGCGCTGGAAGTTCGAAACGGGATTGGGGATATCGTCTTCCCCTGCGGTCGGTGGCGGAACAGCGTTCATCGGAAGCAAGGACCATTTTCTCTATGCTCTTGATGTTGCCACAGGGAGCCTGCACTGGAAGACCGATCTGCGAACAAGCATTACAGCGCCGCCGGTTGTGGCAGACGGAGTCGTCTGCATCCAGGCGGGAGGACTTAGCGCACTGGATATCTCAACTGGAAAGGTTGTTTGGCAGGCTGCTTTGGGTGGTTCTCTTCAATCCGCTCCGGTTCTGACGGGGAGCAATATTTATATCTCGGGCGTTCAGGGTATCGTCTATGGGCTGGAGTAAGGTGGTCATGGCAACCGCTGCGCTGCTTGCGTTGGTTCTGTTGCATGGCCGTCTTTCAGCCAGGGAAGACCAGCTTGTCTATAAGAAGAAGTATGCCATGGGGACAGTTTTTGAGATCGCAGCCTATGGCCCTTCTCCGGAACACGTTTCCCGGGCCATCGACCAGGCGTTCAAAGAGGTAGTTCGTCTGGACCACATCATGAGTGACTACATTCCGGAGAGCGACCTGAGCCGAATCAATCGTACCGCGCATTTTCGTGCTGAACCCATTCCCCATGATCTATATCAGGTTATCAAACAGTCGCTTCTCTACTCGCGAATGTCCGGAGGGGAGTTTGACATCACTGTCGGCCCACTCGCCCGGGTATG
>JBJKQZ010000359.1:0-7650 GCA_046704865.1 Terriglobia bacterium | reverse complement strand
ACCGGCCGATCCCCCAATGAACCCGTCGTGGACTGTGGAACCACGCCAGCCTGGAGTCCAAGCAAATCGATGTAGCTGCGACCATTGAGCGGCAGAGAAAGCATTTTGCGGCTCTCGATCACGTCGCCCATTGAGGTGTTTTCAGTTGCGACCTGAACCGCCTGGGCGGAAACCTCTACGGACTGTTGCGCGCTTCCGATAACAAGCTTGGCATCCACGCGCAAATCCTGATTGATTAACAAGGTGATACCACTCTGGACATAAGTCTTGAAGCCCTTCGCGTCAACCGTCACGCTGTAGTGCCCAACCGGCACAACGGGAAAGCCGTAAACGCCACTCGTGTTTGTTGTCGTCTTCGAGACCGTTCCGGTGTCCTGGCTCTTCAACGTGACACTGGCAGATGGTATGGCGGCTCCGGACGGGTCCGTCACGACGCCGGAAATGGAACCGCTCACCGTTTGTGCTCTAAGCCGTGGAACGGCAGCGGACAAAGCAAACGCCAGCACGGCAAACGCAAACAAAAATAGTCGCCCCTGTCTCATAGTGAGATCCCTCCTGAAGCGGTCGTTGAATCAGCGCCCCTTGGTTCATCCACTCCAGTCGAACGGTCTAGCCATAAGGGGATCTCCGACCTCATTCGCATCCACTTCCTAAAGTTTCTTTAGTATTTTCTAGCGCCCCTGGAACGATTAAGGCCACAATCGACCCTGCCAGTACACATCTGACAAGGCTCAGTGACTTGATTCAATTGACCCTGCCGGACCTGATGCACTTTGGCACCTGGCCACAACGCCTGCATTGAATCAATAAACAGAAGACCTGACGCCATACCCAGTTACTACAGCCCCATTGCGGGGAAATAGCAGTTGGCCGTGATTCTCATGTGGCAAGAATTCGAGCAGTGCAATTCCGTACTGGCACTGCGCCCGGCCGAACCTCAACACTTAGGGAACAGCACACCTCCCACCCTGGGATGTTGGATAAGATTGGATAAAGAAAACCCTGTGATACGGTATGAGAGGTAACATGAGTCGTCGCACATTGTCAAGGAAAACTTACAAACCCATTTTCAAAGGATCTTTTCTTCGTAAAAGTCCGGAGATCCTAGTTAGAAATTCTCTTGATCCCTGGGCGAATGGTCTAACATAAAGATGCCTCGGCATGAACCTGACTATGAAACTTTGTGTTCTGGCTATGCTTCTCGGAGCGTTTAGCGTGGCTTTGCCCTGCGCAACAAAGCCGGTCGACGGCGCCCCCTCGCAGGCTGCGTTGGTCCATGTAAACCAGGCAAAGAAGTATCTAACCGATAATAAGCCTGCGCTTGCGCGAACTGAACTCATAGCGGCAATCCGGATCGACCCAAACAACGGAGAAGCATACTATTTACTGGGCCAACTCGACCTCCAGAGCGGAGACATCGCGCATGCAATTTCGGACTTCGAGCAGGCGCTGAAACTCGACCCGAACTCCTTCAACTCCCATTACGGGCTGGCCATGGCTTTTCTACGGAACCATGACGTCAGGAGCGGAATGCGGGAACTAAACACCGCATTGGACCTTCGTCCGCATGACGTTGACGCCAATTACAATCTTGGGGTTCTGCTGTTGGATGCAGGACGACCTGATGAGGCAATAGAGCATTTGCGGCTGTGCCGGACACCCGGCCATGAGCGGCCTGACGTTGCCTACAACCTGGTCCGGTCTGAATTGGAAGCCAACCAACCTGACGAGGCAAAAAAAGAGGCAAATCAAGCCTCTGCTTCGCTGGGTTCAGATGCCAACTGGCAGGCCGCGGTGGGCCAGATGTTTCTTGAACACAACAGTCCAGATGCAGCAATCCAATACCTTTCCAGAGCGCTGGCCCTGCGGCCTGACTCCATCGAGATTCAGCGCCCGCTCGCGGCAGCTTACTTGGAATCCAACAGGCCGGGCCGGGTGCTCGCCCTTATTAAGGCACCCGCGGCGGGTGAAGACTACTATCTGCTGGCCAATGCGAATTATCTCCTGCAGAAATACGATCTGGCAGCAAGTGACGCGACCAATGCTGTTCGAATGGATCCAGGCAAACCTCAGTATCTGTTGCTTGCCGCCCGAGTCGACCAACATCTCGGCCAGCATGATGCTGCATTGTCGTTGCTGCAAAATGCCATAAAAGTGGCACCCAGGTGGGCAGACCTCTACTACAGTGCAGGAGTCAGCCTGTATTGCGAAAAACGCTACGTCGATGCACAAAAATACCTCAAGGAATCACTTTCCCTTCAGCTTGATTCGGCCCGCGCCCTGTTCCTCTATGCGGTCAGCCTTGTCAGCGAAGGAAATGATCAGGAAGGTGAATCCTATCTTCGCAAAGCTGTTGAGTTGAACCCGAAAAACGCGCACTTCCAATACTACCTTGGCGAGGTTCTGATGCGGCAAAACAGACTTTCGGATGCGGAACGTGTCTACAGGCAGGCCATTGCGATCGATCCCCAATACGCTGCCGTGCACTATCAGCTTGGAAAGATCATGTTGCGCACCAATCAACCCAGCCTGGCAGCAGAGCAAACAGAAAAAGCCATCAGCTATGATCCGAGCCTCGCCGAAGCTTACTACCAGTTGATCCAGGCTTATAACAAATTGGGAGAAAGGGAAAAATCAGCTCGTGCAGCCGCAATCTTTGCCAAACTGAAAAAGCAAAACATCAGCGACAAGGAAAAGTTCTATGAAAGCGTGAAGAAAGAACTGGGGTTGCCTTGACCGGCGCGTTCCACCTGATACTTCCTCAAAGAGTTCGCTTGAATGCTGCAAATTTCAGGACCCCAACTTACCGCGCAAGACAGTTATTGATGCCTTCGGAAGCGTATACTGCGCGTCAGCACCTCCCGGAACCAGCATCTGCCGGGGCGGTTCATCAGGATCTGCGTGGGAACTGGGTCCCAAAGAGTGCCAGACGTATTGCTCGCTGCCGAATGTCGTCATGTGAACCTGCCCGGCAAATCTACTCTTGCCTTCCTTTTCCAAACCCTCGAAGACAAACTTCACCGTGCGAGCATTGTTCTGGTCTTTGTTAATCAGCAGTATCGACCACTCCCCGTCCGGCCGCTCCAGGACATAACTTGTAATCAGCGCGTTTCCTGCAGCGTCCTTCACAGTTCCCGAAACCCGATACATGCGGTGAACACCCAGGTGATGCGACGCCCATTCTCGATTAATCATCCGGCTGGCGTAGTATTCCGCCGTGTAGCCCTTGATCTTGAAATCGGAGTCGCAAACGAAGTTACTCCACGTCCCCCATCCGTGGCATCCGCGGTTTGGTGGCTGCGGCTGGATGGGCGAATGGAAATACGCTCCGCCGCCCTCCAGGAAAAAACTCCCAACGCTATCGGCCAGCCAGAGCCCTGAAAAAATATCAGACATATAGGGCGTCATTTCCCACGATACGTTGCTCTCAGTGTTCATCAAGGGAATGCCATCAGGCAGGCCATCATCACGCAATGCCTGAAGGCAACTGCGCGTCAATTCCGGTTCGCGGTAAAGGTCCGCCCAATTCACTGAACAGGGGTCAAACGGGTAGTGCTCAAAAGAAACAAACGCAAGGTCATGTATTCTCCCGTGCTCCTTCAGGTAATCGAGGAAGCGGCCGAACCAGGATGTTCTTCCCTGCGCATCCGGCCAGACAGAGATATCCTGATTGATGCCTTGAAACACTGGCCCGCCCAGCCTGACGCCAGGGTCAACCTTGTGAATGGCATCAGCGAATTGAAGATAGAGCGCAGCGTAATCTTCAGGCATGCAATACTGCCCGTCGCACTCCTCGCCCATTTCAACTCCGGCAATCGGATAGCCTCGCTTTTTGAGATAGGCAATTTGCGCTGCAGCGTCTTCCGGAATGCTATAGAGGACAGCAACGGGGATTATGGCAGGCAACTTATTCGTGATCCCGCTTGTGAAAAACAAATCGAAACCGGTCTGTGATCCATGAGGGTTCAAGTCAGCAGCGGAATGCCAGGGGTCTGTCGATGAACAGTAAGTGGCCGTCTGGCTGGCATCTGGAGCATGCTTGATCAGGTCGATAAACGTTCCGTCATCCTGCAAAATACCGGCGTAGACTTCGTGAATCGCATAACCGGCACGGTCCCGTGGATCGCCGGAACTTGAACCTCCAGACTGGCTTGACGACTTTGTCATCACAACTCGAATCCATCGCGTTGCCACAGGGGTCCGCGAAAGTTTCAATGTCACTCGCCCGCCGCCACCATCGCGCACGCTTCCATTCGTAAACAGATTCCACCGTCCGGCGGCTTGCTGTGCCACTCCGCCGCCACCCTTGGAATATTGTCCCTCCCAACTCATGGGATCATCGCCGGTCCAGTACTGGACTTCGTATTCGCTTGCATACGGATCGCCCCAATCAATTCGGAGGGTATTCACGCTCTGCAGCGCACCGAGGTCGATGATGATCCATTGGGGATGCAGCGCGTCCTCTTCGCCGGTGAACTTCCGCGTCAGGTAGGGATTACTCTTCCAGAAGCTGGCCGCATCGCCATCCGTCAATCGCGAATAGCCACGATCCGCGCCTCCATTGCTGGTGGTGCCGCGGCGTGGGAGCGGGTAGCCAAATGAATTCCGCAAAAAGTTCTTTGGGTTTCCATTGCCGGTGAAGTATCCCTGCTGTTTTGTTGAATCACTCCATTCACCGTCAGCATTCCAGTGCCAGGCCTCAATCGCGAGTTCGGTATGCAGGCGATAGGTGATAGGCCCCCAACCGGCTGAGAGGGATTCGCGGATAATTTCGGGAGTGTAAATCTTTTCGATGATGGGAGGAGACAACTCGTCCATCGAACTGCCCAGGCTCTCGTCAGGATCAAAAGAGTTCACAGCATGGCCGGGGCTCGCGTCCACCAGGAGGATTGCAGGGGTGTGCGTTTCTTTGTCTCGGGCTTCTTGTTCAGAGTCCTGTCCAGGCGTGACAACTGCCGCAACCGGCAAAGCTGATAGTGCTGCCGCTCCTGCCGTACCGGTCAGGAACTTACGCCGTGACAGTCTGGCTGGAAAAACATCATCTTTGGTCCCACTCATGGCTCGAAATCCCCCTCCAATAGAACATCGCCCTTGCACCGGGCAGGACCTGCAGCGCGGCGAAGGTTGCAGAAATCGACTTGCAGGGCAAAAATGTAGCGTTGATTCCTATTCCGGAAGCTTCATCCGAAGCTTTGAACCTCGCTTGGCGGCGAAGTCATTGAACTCTTCGATCATTTGACGCGTCCAGCGTCCGTCGACTTCTCCGGGGGTATATTTGCCTTCGCGCAGCATTTCGTGTCCCCAGTCATCCTGAAGATGAGTCAACTCCGCGTGGTCGGCTACTTTTTCTGCAAGTTCTGCTGGAATAAAAGTAACGCCTTCCGGGCCGCCCACTGCAACGTCTCCGGGCATCACTGTTGCGTGTCCCATCCGGATTGGCACATTGATTCCCATAAGAGTCACATCGCGCAGGGCCGATGGATCAAAACCACGCGTGTAAATTTCGAACCCTTTGATCTTCTCCAGGCCCACAACGTCGCGGACCGAGCCATTCACAATCAACCCGTTGTGGCTCTTGGTGTAGATGGCGGTCCCGAGATTGTCGCCGATGATGGTACCGTCCTTGATCTTCCCGAACAGATCCACCACCAGAACGTCACCCGGCTTGAGGATATCTATGATCCAGGAGTTCTGGGCTCCGATACGTCCCTCCGCTTTGCCGTGTCTCTCGATGACGGCGTCCACATCCGGGCGGCGCGGCATAAAAACGGCTGTTACCACACGACCTATAAGTTGTCCGCCGGGGTTAATCACTTTCCAACCCGGTTCAAACTGGTTCTTGTAGCCGGCGGGCATCAGAACTTCCCAGGCTTCTTCTGCTGTAACTCCCTTCAATCGTTGCAGGACAGCGTCGGGAACGTCCGGTCGGCCATCCGGAAAGCGCGCCCCATGCCAGGCGCTGGTGAAGTCGATCCGTTGTTCTTTGGAGAAAACCCCAAGCTGGCCGTAAGCCGGGCTGATAAGCAAGAAACTGAAGATGAGTGCCGCAACAAAAGCACAGACACCGCGTTTACTTTGGACCATAGTTTCTGCATCTCCCTTCCCATAGGGAATTCAATACCGCCTGCACGCGAACCTGACCGGAGCATTCCCGCGGCGGTATCTCAAACTCACTCCCGGTTCTCCTGCCAGGTCGCGTTCGATCGCCGGCGTCTATTAAGGTTTGACAGCGATGGCGGAGATTTCGATCTTTGCACCATTTACCAGGGCCGCCACTTGTACAGTTGTGCGCGTGGGTTTCGGATCCGGGAAAAACGTCTTATAGACGCCATTCATCTTCGAAAAATCATTGATGTCAGAGAGGTAAACATTTACTGCCACAACGTTGCCCATCGTCATTCCGCCGCCTTCGACGATCTTCTGGATCAGCTCAAGCGCGGCCCGGGTCTGGCCCTCAATATCGGGCTCGAGTTTACCATTGGCATCGGTCCCTTGAGTGCCGGCCACATAGAGAGTGTTACCGACAAGAATTCCATTGCTGAAAGGTAGCCCTTCCGGAGTTCCCGGCGGGTTGATGGCCCGCACCTGTTCCATGTGCTGCGGCGGGGCGGGTGCCGCACATCCAAACGTAAATGCTGCCACCGCGGCAATTGCTACCACAATCATCGCTCTCTTCATCGCTGGTTTTCTCCTTGAACCGGTGCGCTGCAAGTCGCGCCGCCATTCTTTCACACGTCAGCGCTCCACGAGTTCAACTCATGATGCACACCGGAAATTTAGATTCGTTCTGGCGACTCCAACAGTCCACCACTATATACGCCTGAACCGTGCTGGTTGCAATTATTTTGTGTGAATTCACAAACCGTTATGGTACGGTCAACTTCACCCTTCACAGAGTCGTCGGAATTTGATTGCCGCAAAGCAAAGACAGCCTGTGTAACTTAAGGCTGAGAGCGTTCCATGGCCGATCAACACACTTCCCGCGTGCGCTGGCTTCTGGTGATCTGGATGTTTATCGTCAGCGCCATTGCCTATCTCGACCGGGTCAACATCTCCATTGCGGGCCACACCATCATGGAGCAGTACCAGCTGAGCAATGTGGAACTGGGCTGGATTTTCAGTGCATTCGTGGTGGGTTACGCCTTGTTCCAAACTCCGGGTGGCAGCCTGGCGGACCATCTGGGTCCCCGCTGGGTGCTGACTGCCGGTGTAGTCTGGTGGGGCATCTTCACGTCGCTTACGGCAATGGTGCCCACAGGCATTGGCGCCGCATTGTTCCTTTTTATCGCCGTTCGATTCATGCTGGGCGCAGGTGAGGCCGTGGTCTACCCGGCTTCCAACAATGTTGTGGCCAACTGGGTTCCCACCCAGGAGCGCGGCATTGCCAACGGCCTGATCTTTGCCGGCGTGGGCGTGGGAGCAGGAATCACGCCGCCGCTGATCACATTTATCCTCACCCATTTTGGCTGGCGCTGGAGCTTCTGGGGCAGCGCTTTGCTCGGCCTTGCGGCCGGCGGCGTCTGGTTCCTGATCGCCCGCGACTCCCCGGAGCGCCATCCCTGGGTATCGAAATCTGAACTCGATCTGATCCGCAAAGGCGTTGACGTCAAACACGCGCAGCATGTTGCCTCAACCCCCTGGCTCAAGATC
>JBJKQZ010000358.1:0-3672 GCA_046704865.1 Terriglobia bacterium | reverse complement strand
ATCTGCACGGAATATTGCTCCTTCTGCGCGTTTTACCGGCCCGTGGGCTCGCCGGAAGGATACGTGCTGCCGCTCGAAACGATTTATAAGAAAATTGAAGAGACGCTGGCCCTGGGCGGCACCGGGGTGCTGATGCAGGGCGGTCTGCACCCAGACCTGAAGATCGATTATTACGAAAATCTCCTTTCCAGCATCAAGAGCCGGTATCCCCAGGTTCACCTGCACTGCCTTTCGGCGCCTGAGGTGCTGAACATCGCGGAAATTTGCGGATTGACGGTCCGGGACACCCTGATGCGCCTGATGGATGCCGGACTCGATTCCATCCCCGGAGCGGGTGCTGAAATTCTGGATGACGAAGTGCGGCAGCGGATCGCACGCCTGAAGTGCAACACGGAAGAATGGCTTTCCGTGCATCGTGAGGCGCACAAGCTGGGCATGCGGACTACCGCCACTATGATGTTCGGCTGCGGCGAAACCTTTCAGCATCGCGTCGCACACCTGGAACGCATCTACAGGCTCCAGGAGGAAACAGGCGGATTCACCGCTTTTATTCCCTGGTTTTTCCAGCGCGAGAACACTTCACTCGGCCGCTTTGTAAAGGAAGAAGTCACGGCGGTGGAGTATCTCAAGACGCTTGCCGTCAGCCGCGTTTACCTCGATAACATTCAGAACGTACAGGCGTCCTGGCTGACCCCTGGCCACAAAGTCTGCCAGATCGCACTTCGCTTTGGCGGCAATGATGTCGGCAGCATCCTGATTGAAGAGAACGTTGTCTCCGCTGCAGGCTGCGGCCGCACGTCCTCTGAGGAGAAGCTTCGCCTGATGATTCGCGACGCCGGCTTTCGACCCGTCAAGCGCGACACGCTTTATCGCAATTATTTCCTGAACTAAGACAGCCTCGCATACGGCCAAGTGGGCGCTGCCTGCGGCTCTACGCTGATGACCGAGCTCCGATGGAATCCGACGGTTCGCGAATGGGTATCAACCGCATCGCACCGCCAGAATCGGCCCCAGATGCCTCGCGACTGGTGCCCGTTCTGTCCGGGTTCGGGCCGCGTCCCGGATAACTACGACGTTTTTATCTACCCGAACGACTTTGCTGCCTTCACAATTCCGGCGCAGCCTCCAGCCATCGAAGGTGATGATTTTTATCCGGTCAGGCCGTCCTACGGCAAGTGCGATGTGGTGCTCTACCATCCCGACCACAACACCTCGATACCCCAGATCTCGATTGAGCATCTGACTCGCCTAGTAAAAACATGGCGCAAAAGGTTTTCGGAACTCAAGGCGATGCCGGGCATCCGCTACGTGCTGATTTTTGAGAATAAGGGAGAAGTGATCGGCGTGACCATGCCGCACCCCCATGGGCAGATCTATTCTCTGCCGCTGGTCCCTCCTATCCTGAAAAAAGAACTGGCCGCCGCAAGCGCTCACTACCGCAAGCATGACCGGTGCCTCTTCTGCGACATTCTCCAGAAGGAACGCAAAGACCGCCGAAGAATTGTGGCGGAAAACCGGGCGTTCACGGCCTTTATCCCGTTTTATGCGCGCTGGCCCTATGAGGTGCACATCTATCCCCGGCGACACATGGGGGATCTTGATGAGTTCAAGCCTTCTGAAGAGAAAGCCCTGGCGGAAATGCTGAAGTGGGTGACCCGGAAATACGACAATCTGTTCCAGATGTCCTTTCCGTACATGATGCTGCTGCACCAGGCTCCCACGCGCGGCCGCTATCCTTATTTCCATTTCCACATTGAGTTTTACCCTCCGCACCGCAGCAAGGAGAAGCTGAAGTATTTGGCCAGCGTTGAAACGGGTGCGGGCAATTTTCTGAATGATTCACTGGCCGAAGAGAAAGCACGTGAACTGCGAATGGTAGCGCCCAGAACACGCCATGATGTCGGCTGATCGAATTGCTGCCTGGAACCCCACGATGATCAAGGAAGCCTTTAAGGAAGTCTACGGATTTGTACCCGATGTCATAGCCCGCGCACCCGGACGCGTCAACCTGATCGGGGAGCACACGGACTACAACGACGGCTTTGTACTGCCTGCAGCAATTGACCGCAACATCGAGTTCGGAGCCCGCCACAGAAACGATGGGGTGGTCCGCGCTTACTCGATCGATTTTCAGGACCAGGTGGAGTTCCGCCTGGATGGTATTGCAAAGGACTGCCAGCATCCCTGGAGCAACTATCTGCGGGGTGTCCTCAAGTTCCTGCAGGAGGATGGGCATTCGCTGACTGGCGCTGACGTTGCATTTGGCGGCAATGTTCCGCGTGAAGCAGGCCTCAGCTCATCAGCAGCCGTCGAAGTCGGTGCTGTGGCGCTTGCAATGAAGCTTTTCCACATCAAACTCAGTCCGCTGGAAGTTGTTCTCCTTGCGCGCAGGGCGGAAAATGAGTTTGTCAACGTCCCATGCGGAATCATGGACCAGTTTGTCTCCGCGCTGGGCAAACGGGACCATGCGCTTTTTCTCGACTGCCGTGACCTCGCTTACCGGCACGTTCCCCTGTCGAGGAACGTCAAGATTGTTGTGTGCTATTCGGGGGTCCGGCGGGCGCTGGCAGCTTCAGTATACGAAATCCGGCTCCGGCAGTGCCGACAGGCCGTGGCACAGTTGGGAACAACAGGCCTGGCCATCAAATCACTGCGCGAAATTGATCTGACGGACCTGGAAGTTGCAAGCCACACGCTGAGTGAGGTTCTGCTAAAGCGAGCCCGCCACGTGGTTAGCGAGAACGACCGGGTGCTTAAGGCCGTCAAGGACCTTGAACACGGGGATCTGGAAAGCTTTGGCAAATTGATGAACGCCTCCCATGAAAGCCTACGCGACGACTACGAAGTCAGTTGCAGGGAGCTTGATGTTCTGGTGGATCTGGCGCTCAAGCAGCCTGGTGTCCTGGGCGCACGGATGACGGGAGCGGGCTTTGGCGGATGTACAATCAACCTGGTCCGTGACGGCGCGGCGGAGTCGTTCGCTGAGGCGGTCAAGGAAGGCTACCACAAAGCAACAGGGCTGAACGCTGAGGTCTATGTCTGTGAAGCTTCAGATGGCGCGCTGGCCGGCGAATGAATCGCCATTGAATTCGTTAACTGCGCTATTTTGCCGGAGGGCGACGACGGAGTGTTGGTGCTGGGCGGCGTCTTGGATGAGGGTTTTGACGGGCCTTTCAGCAACAGCATTATCACACTGATCAGGAAGAAAACCAGCAGGAGAAAGAGCAGAGTGCGGACCACGCGTCCGCCTTCACCTTCAATAAACGGACACTCCGCCTTGGGCGTTCTCCGCCGGGCCAGATACCAGGGAAATACAAAGATCCACAGCAGGAATGAACCCAGACTCCAGCGGAACGGCTTGGGGATATTCCTTTCACGGGCATCATGGAGGACCCACACTGAGGAAAGCAGCACCAGCCCGAGCAGCACGAACTGACCTTTTTCCGGTCCCAGCAGGCCTTCCGTAACCATACCCACCACGAGCCAGACCGCAAGGGTGGCGAAAAACATGCTCCACGAAAACCGGGCATACTCCTTGACCGGCAGAGGAACAACCTGCGTGGCAATAGGAATCACCACTTCCGGACGGGCGATTTCATTCGGGTCAATCGCCTCCCGGCAAGAAGGGCATACGCGGCACGAGGGTGCAAGCATTTGACCACAGTTAGGGCA
>JBJKQZ010000357.1:0-10360 GCA_046704865.1 Terriglobia bacterium | reverse complement strand
GGTCGTAGCCGTGGTCCCGCATATAATTGGCAACACTGTGATCGATTTTCCCCGTGCGCTTGTCCCAAACAGGCTTGGGGTAGCCATCTGCGCCTACCGGCCCGTACACTGCTTCCCAGGCTTCAAGTTGCTGCTCTGAGCGGCCATGGCTGCCCCGTACATCTTCAAGCTGGCTCTCCTGCTCTTCTGTCATCGTAACCTGGCCATTGGGCTCGCGTTCAAGAGGCCTGACGGCCGGAAGCCAGCGCCTGCCGGGTGCAAAAAAGGCATTATCGTCGCTATAGATGTTAACAAGCTGATAATGATTGAAGTCAATAGGGTCCGGATAGAGCGTCCACGTGCCGCCAAAAAAAGCCGGATGGAAAATCTGCAATGCCAGTGATTCCCATCCACCAGTCGATCCTCCTGTCAGCACGCGCGCGTAAGGTTTACGGATAATACGAAAATGGGTCTCGACGTATGGAATGAGTTCAGTCATGAGGGCGTCGCCGTAGGGCCCGTTGTTTGCGGAATTGACCGCGTAGGAATCGTCGAAGTAAGGGGTAGGATGTTGAAACGTGACCGCGATCATTCGGGGAACACTGTCGGAATTCCAGGCTTTGTAGAACTTGTATCCGGTTTCAAGATTATAGGAACGCATAATGGCATCCGCCCGGCCGCCATAAGACTTTTCCGATGTGGAGAAGCCAAACGCCGGGCGCAGGCCGAAGTGTCCCTGCTCATAAATCACCGGATAATAAGTGTTCGGGTGAGAATCGTAACCCAAGGGCAGCAGAATTACTGCGCCCAGATAGATGGGACGGCCCCAGAATTTGCTGAGGAGTTTACTTTGGATTTTGATGTGTTTTACCCAGGCAGTGTCTGCCAGGACTTTGACAGGCGGAATTACCTGCGTAAGGCTGAGCTTTACGTCGTAGCCTGACGCCGGGTCAAGGTGAATCCGTTCGACGGTGCTGTAAAGGTTTCCGGGTTTTTGGTTGAATTGCTGGCCTTCCCACTGGTCCATAGGCGCCCAGATGGTGTGGCCGTCCGAGCGATGGAATTCGGTGTAAACGCTGACCAGGGCCTGCACATAATAATCGCCCGCCGGAATATCTTTCAGGCTGCGGGTTGGATAACCGAGTGCACGGCTGTCAATGAGGGCAGTTTCGCCTGGTTTGAGCTGGCTGACATCAACTCCAAAAAAAGGCGCGTGGCTGCCCCAGGACCCGACCTGAAGACGAGGTTCAGGGGTTGAGTCATCGGAAATCACAACGAAAACGCGGCCGGTGATGGGCTTGCTGTAAACCGAGACAGGGAAAGAAACTTCAATCTTTATTCCGGGAGTTGCGGCTGTTGCACTGGTGGCGACAGACGCGACTGAAGCCAGAACGGTGACCAGCGCGAATGCAATTGTGCATGTTGAACGCCGATATGCCGTGTCGTTATACATTAGAGTCTCCTTTGAACACTCGGCCGTCATGGGACATCGCAGCGCCTTGCAAATCTGCCGAGTCTAACACAACCTGCGACGATCGACCCAGGCAGAATTGAGTTGGGATTCATTCGCGGGGTTAAAGCAGTGCCGTTCGGATTGCAAGGAAGACGGCCAGTGCGGCCAGGATATAGCCGAAGATCTGCTTCATCCTTGTCTTATCGACCTTTACCGAAGTGCGGGCGCCGATCTGGGCGCCGATAAAGACGCCGGGCATCAGGATCAAGGCCATCTTCCAATCGAAATGCCCCGCAGTCAAATGCCCCAGGAAACCACCCGCGGCTGTCAGTCCCACCATGAATGCGGAGCTGCCAACCGCAATATTCATCGGCACTCCAAACATCAACACCAGCATGGGTACCTTCAGGATTCCGCCCGATACGCCGATCAGCCCGCTGACGACCCCGGCGACGAAAGCAACGGGGAGAGCCAGCGCAAGATTAACGCAGTAGACTTCAGAGCAGACGCTCCGTCGCCAGCGGTAAAATCCACTCGGCTGGCCGTCGCACCTGTTCGGAATATCGAAATGTCTCACCATGAAAAACGATGCGACAGCGAGCACTCCCGAAAACAGGTAGATCAGAAATCTTCCTGAGAAATGGCCAGAAAATAGGCCGCCGAGAAACGCTCCCAAGGTGGTTGAAGCTTCCAGAGCGATAGCCAGTGGCCAGTCCACAGCCGCAGCTTTTCGGAATACCATTGTGGCGGAGAGCGAAGTGACCATGATCAGAAAAAGGCTGGTTGTAGCGGCCGTGTGGAATTCAATCCCAAAGAAAAGTTGCACGGGAGTGTATAGCACCCCGCCGCCCACGCCGAGTGCGGAAAACACCGATGCGATGATAAACATTGCCAGATAGAAAAAGATGAAAACTAGTAAGCTCATCAGCTTTGATAATTCCTTGTACGACTGCGAAAGGAAGCGTCCTGCTTCCTGAATTGCCGGCTCCGTGCGATGAGTCCCCTTGCGTCTATTACAAACGCCGGTGGAGATTCATGTTTTGTCGCAAGATCAACGCAACAAGAGTTCAGTGTAACTTAGCAACCGGAATCCTGCTCCATCTGCCGATTTCTGGCCTATCAGATTTATAGGCACGTCGCTTGCTTGTGCATCCAGAAGAGCCTATCGTGTGCCGAAGAGTTGAAATTTTCATCCGTGGCCGCAGGCGGGAACCATTTTGTAAATCGCATATCCTTAGAGCAACCGGCAGACTAATTGTTATTGTCGGATTTCGGGCCCCAAGTCCAATAGAGAGCCAAGTAGGCATAGTTTTCGGTTTGCCCTGCAACACTGTGGCCATACGCAAACATCACCTGGAACCCAGGGTGCTTGAGGCTCAGCGTGTACATGCCGCCAAAATCGAGATCGACGGCATATCGGGAGGCCGTTGGGTCTGCCGTTGGCCGTCCGTGTGAGAACAGTTCGGGCCCGAGTGTCAATCTCTTCGAAACTTCATAGTTGATGATCGTCCCACCGAATGGGTAGTTCCTACCTCCGGGAATATCTTTGCTCACATTTATCCCACCTCCCCCATTGATTGACCACGGCCCAAAGTTTTTCTTCGCATAAAGCGGAAATTTCCACGATGGCCCTCCCGCTCCTAAACCCCTCGAAGCATCTCCCCACGGCAATTCCATCATGATGAATGTTCCGATCATCGGCCGGTGTTTGGTCTCCGGGAGGAACTGGTCCTGAAAGCCGAACTCCCCGTCTGTAAGGCCAATGGTGGTGGGCCCGCCGGTTGGAATCGATGCGCCCATCGGCAGAATGAAATGAAACATCGAGTTGTGAATGAGGCTCCAGTTGAATTCAAGTGCTGGACCGGCCGTGTTCACAACCCCGGGGGATGAGGATGCCCCAGTCCAAACGTAGAATTCGTGCCAGTGGTAGGGAATTACGTCCGGATCGTCAAGCTGAAAAGGCGGTCCTGCCAGAATCGCTCGCGGGCAGGCGACGAACAGAAGTAGCAGGATAATCACAAATTTCATTGCTCGTCCTCGAAAAGCTCGCCAAAGAGTTCCTTGACGCGGAGTTTGGCCTTCTTAAGCGCCTTGCGGCCCGCGGGCGTGGCCCGGTAGACGCGGCGGAACCTCTTGCCCACCAGACGGCGCGAAGACCGTAACAGTCCTTTCTTTTCCAGTCCGTCCAAAAGAGGATAAAGCGTACCGGGACTGAGTCGGTAGCCATGCCGGGCCAGCTCCTCAATCATGCCCAGGCCAAAGATAGGTTCTTTGCAGGCGTGATAAAGCACATGAAGCCGGATCAGGCCGGAGCACAAGTCACGATCGTGATTTACATCTGGCAAAGCAGAAAATGCCATATTGATTCTTGGGGAGCGATGTCATACCCCAATGCTGTCAGGAAATGAACAGCGGGTTTAGCCGTTGTTACGCTTTCTTGTGTTTCACAACGGGCTGTTTGCCTGGGGCAGGGCTCTGTTCTTGCGCTTTTGTCGGTACAGCCTTGAGGACTGCGACTGCATCGGGTGGAAGATTTGTGGCATCTTCCATAAAGCCGGTCAACTCCATCAATTGCGCCTCAGATAGTGACTGGCGGAAAGCCGGCATCCCCGTCAGACGGATGCCATTCTTGACCTTCCAGTAGACTTCTTCCGCAGGGTCGTCGATCCTTTTTGCGTTTGGCCGGAAGAACTGCGGCGGGTGAGGGAACATTCCAGCGGCTACAGCCGTCGGTGGCTGTCCTGGCAAGCCGTGGCACACGGCGCAATCCTGGAGATAAGTGTGTGCCCCTGCTACCAGAGTACTGTCGCTGACATTTGTGAGGTGGATGGGAGTTTCCTGCCGGTCAATCGTTGCGTGCATCGCGGTCCTGACCAGGAAACGCTCCATCGGCATCGGCGGAGCCCAGGTTGCCACTGGCGCATCCCCCGAACGCAGGTACAGATAGAAAGCAGCGGGAACCAGAATGACACCAATCAGCAGTCCAATAAGGAATTTGCCCATTGTTGAGACACCCCTTTTTGACGAGGATCGATATCGCGATCCGATATCGAAAAGCGATTATACTACGCCCCTGCCCTGTGGACAAGACCTACTTATGATTGGAGTTCGCCACCTGGTGTGGAGCGGAAGTAGACGTTTGTCCGGGTTGCGCTGGTTGCCCCTTGAGCACAGCCACCACGTCGGGAGGCAAATTCCTGGCGTTTCCCAGGAACTGGCTTACCTCCCATATCTGCTGTTCAGTGAAGGAGTCTTTGAAGCCGGGCATTCCGGTCAGCCGAACTCCGTTCTTTACCTTCCAGAATGCTTTTGGATTGGCGGGCCGGTAAGGCTGGTTCGCATCGTAAGGGGTGGGCCGGTCCGGCCGGAAGAACTGTGGTGGGTGGGGATACATGCCCTTGGAAATTGCAGTCTGGGGCGCATTTGGCAAGCCGTGACAGACTGCGCAATTTTCTCGATAAATATTGGCGCCGCCTTTTAATTCAACCTCTGTTGGCGGCCCTGCATTTTTCCTGGGAAGTTCATGCGAAAGGGTTGATCGCATTGCAAGTCTTGCAAAAAACCTCTCAAAGGGCAGAGGTGAAGCGGAAGTTGAAACTGGAGCGTAGCCGGAGCGGAGATAAAGAAAGAACGCAGCGGGGATCAGAAGAATTCCTGCTATGAAAACGATCACGTATTTCTTCATGCTGTGAATAACCCCTCACTCATATTAGCAGTCGCAGATTGCAAATCGTTCGGGGAATCTCCTTCTTCCGGGAAGACTGGTGGGATGCCAGGCGTTCCAATCAGGAGTGCGCAACAGTGCCTATCGTCCCCCCATGACCACGGAATATCGGGCATGGCATCGGACACTGGGCCAGTAATTCACGGTCTTGCTCAGCCCTTTTGCCTTCACCACAAACGCAAGCGGAGGATTATGGACTTTTTCCGGCAGGCCTACAAAACGTGCGTTGCCCTGGCTGTTGGTTCCTACTTTGAGGTCCATCTTTTTGATGCCCATAAAGCCATACGAAATGTTGACTGAAATCTCGGCGTTGTAGAGGGGTTGATTGTTGTCCTGGCTGACGGTAAAGTCCACGGTGCAGGAGCCTATGCCGGCGTTCACCTGGGGGACGGGAACAGATTGTTGTGAGGCGAACAATCCTGCTGCATATAACAAACTGATTGCAACCGCTCCTACTGCACATTTTACAAGGCGAAAACTTCTTGTTGTATTCAACGTCATCAGTTATTACCTCGTTTCAGAATTCTTCCGGGACAACAGACATCTTATTCTCTGATTCCTTTCCTGTCCCGCGAGTTGCCGCACCCGGCACAACGGCCTTTCGACGGGTTGGGTTAACTGTCCGCTATAATAAAACGTCTGGGAGAAATGTGCCTATGCCTGAGCTTGAAGTTCGGCGCTGGCCTCAGGATCAGCCGCTGGAATTGCAGATGGTTGCTGAAGTCTGGGCCCGCGAGGGACACAGTTGCGATCTTTGGGTGGACCCGCCAGGGCAGCAGTGGCTCGATTTTGTGCATCGCACCGACGAGCGCGTAGTGGTGAAAGAAGGCCTGATTGAGTTTGAAGTAGACGGCTCCCGTGCCACGCTGGAGCCAGGCGACGAGGTTTTTATTCCTGCAGGAAGCCGGCACAGTGTCTGGAACCTGTGTTCGACCACTTCGCGCTGGTTCTATGGCTACAAGCAGAGTTAATGATTGTCGCAAAGCGGCGCGCGGAATTACCTTTGTTTTGACGTTCGCGATTTTCCGGCTTTCTTGAAGCAGCAATATTCCACGACGACTGGAAGATTAATTGTCTCCACAACCTGAAATTCTCAGCAAGAAACCCGTAGCAACAGGACTGAACGTATTACGAACGGGTTCGATCACAGTGCTGGTGATTATCCTGCTCTTCATTATGCTCATCGGACTCTTTGGGCTGGTAGTGCATTTTGGCGATCACCGTGAAGTCGTGCTTCCAAAGCCCACGGGGCCTTACACGATTGGCCGGACGCTATTTGACTGGAAAGACCCGAATCGCGAGGATCCCTACTCAACCTCGATTGGAAAGAACCGGGAATTGATGGTGTGGCTCTGGTATCCAGCGACTGCATCCGCACAATCGAAGCCAGCTGAGTATATCCCTTCGGCATGGGCTTCTGAGCTGCCCTGGCGGCCCGTAACCATTCCGAGCCGGGTTCGGGTTCACGCCGTTGCCGATGCGACCATTGCTGAAGGCCAGCAGCAGTATCCCGTGCTGATTTTTTCCACCGGCGTGGGCAATCTGCCCAGTGACTACACAACGTTGATTGAAAATATCGTCAGTCACGGTTACGTCGTTCTGGGCATCACCAATACCTACAGCGCTCCAGTCGTAAGATTCCCTGATGGGCGCGTCGCAAACATTCAGGCGGATGCTTCGTTCCCGCGCGGCCCCGCTCAAGCGATCAAGTCGACGGGCGATAAGATGGTAAGGGTTTGGTCAGCGGACATCCGATTTGCAATCGACAAACTCACGCAAATGAATGCAGATGCGAACAGCCTGTTCCACGGGCGTCTTGATCTTACAAGGATCGGATTGGTCGGCCAGTCTTTCGGCGGTGCGAGTTCCGCTGAGGCGTGCTCGTCGGATCCTCGCTGCAAAGCAGCCGTCGACATTGACGGAAATCTGTTCGGCAGCGTGCTGAATGAGGGAATCAAACCACCTTTTCTGTTTGTATTGAGCGACTGGTCGCTGCGTCCTCCGTGGCTCCAGAAGACGCTGGCGAGTGTTTCGGTTCAGAGATTTCGAGCACAGCAAGCCGAATTAAAGCGGCAAATGCAGGAAACCTGCCAGGATTCTTCCCATTGCTGGAAGGCGCAAATCCCGGGGACTCGGGATTTTAACTTTACGGATCTGGCAGTTCTGTATAGTCCAGGGATGAAGATGATGGGGTTCCTCGGCCCTGTAGACGGCGCCAAAGGGCTGGACGAAACAGCTTCCTGTGTTCGCACCTTCTTAGACAGGATGCTGAACGGCCCGTCGTCTAATCCGCCATCGTCGCCCATTCCAGGATGCACCTATCAGCCCCTGGGCCATACCACCGGGAACCCATGATCAACACTTCGCTATTCCTTTGCATCAACAACTGTGAAAGTGCTCCGCTTCGTGATTCTGTCCAGCCAGATGCCTTCCAGTTGCCTTGTGCCCGCGGTATGATTCACGCGGACACGGCAGGTGAGATAGCATTCGACAGGGATTCAGTATGGAGGGGTGATGGAGCGACGTAATTTCCTGAAGAATTCAGTGCTGGGGACCGGAGCGCTGATATCAGGTTTGAGCAATGTGCACTCGGACGCCGGCACTGCAACGGGCCCAAGCCAAGCGTATGACAGCAATTCTTTGTCCGCGGCGTTGGTTGAAATCTCCGGCACAAGCTACGAAGTGACGGACACGCTTACCAGGGTGCCCGTAACAATCTCAATCGGAAAATTCCTTATCGCTCCAAAGGAACTCACACAGCGCGAGTTCGAAGAAATCATGTGTTACAACCCGTCGTTCCACAAAGGCGATGACTTGCCGGTGGAAACGGTTACCTGGTGGGAAGCGATTCGCTACTGCAACCTGCGGAGTCTACGTGAGAATCTGGAACCCTGTTACAACCTGGAAACCGGATTCTGCGATGTGGGCCGGAACGGATTTCGCCTGCCCACCGATGCCGAGTGGACCCACGCCGCCGGTGCCGCTGTAAACCCCAACGCCGCAAATCTTGGAACTTCGGACACCAAAGATATCGAACGCCTGGTGGAAACGTTAAAAAGCGCAGGCACCAAGCCGGTTGGCAGCTATCCTCCCAATTCTTTTGACCTTTTCGACATGTATGGCAACGTCTGGGAATGGACGAATGATTACTTCAATCCGGAGCGCACGCCGCAAGCATCGTACAATCCTTCCGGCCCCTTGCGCGGACTGGCTCGCATCGTTCGGGGAGGTTCATTCATCAGCACCACATCGGATTGGGCTCGCGGATATCGCTCATCGATCGAACCCCAATACAAGAGCCGGTTTACCGGGTTCCGCGTCTGCCGTACAGCGGCACCACGGGCCACGTTGTCACCTTCGCAGCACTCAGCAAACTGGTTTAAACCTTACAATAATCCGCCGGCCGGATTTGGATCCTCGATGGGCGACCTGTCATCCCTTGTTTCCGGAGTCAGCACAGTTCCAGAGTGGAAGGTGCGCCGCGAGGCCATCGCGTCAAAATGGCGCAAGTTGCTTGGGTCAATGGAAATGACAGCCCCACAGCCACAGGCGCGCCTGGTTGAAACGGTTGAAGATCCTAATTACACCGCCCGGTTGATGTACCTGCAGGTGGAAGCGGACTGGTGGGAAAAGATCCTGGTCATGATACCAGCGGGAGCACTGAAGCGCCCTCGCCCGGTTGTGATTGTGCCGTTCTATGACGTGGACACCCCGGCGGGCCGGGACCTCTCGGGCCGGGAGTTTCTGGGGATGGGGGTTGATTCATACGCCTACATGGCCGTCCAAAAGGGATATATCGCGGTGGCCATTCGATGGTTTGGAGAGAGTTACGGTGAGTGGTATTCAGAAGCCGTTGCCAACCTGAAGCTGCGGCATCCTGATTGCACCGGTCTCGGCAAATGGGTGTGGGACGCTAACCGGCTGCTGGATTATCTCTACACGCTGCCAGAAGTCGACCGGGAAAATATTGGAATCATTGGCCACTCGCTGGGCGGAAAAATGGCACTATACGCGGCGGCCTCTGATCCCCGGATTACTGCCGTTGTCTCAAATGAGTTGGGGATTGGCCTTTCCTTTTCGAACTATGATGATTACTGGTATTTCGGCAGGTTCATTGACAAAGTGGGCAAGGGAACAGATCAACACGAACTCATAGGCCTGATTGCCCCCAGGCCATTTCTGCTGATTGGCGGTGACACCTACGATACGGCGAAGAGCTGGTATTACATCAACGCTGCTCGCGAGGTCTACAAGCTCTTCGGCAAGCCTGAGAATATCGGCTACTTCAATCATCACAAGGGACACATGCCGACACCGGAAGCTGTCTGGAGAGCGATGGAATGGCTGGTTCACTTTCTGGGTCCTCAGCGCTGAAAAAGGGTTGTTTAAAGAGCGAACGGGTTTCCATCCGCTGGGCCTTGAAGTCTGTTAGACTGGGGTTATCCGGTTCACATCTCTCACATGTCGGAGGAAAACATGCCAAAATTCCTCGTCCATGCAACCTATTCGGCGGAAGGGTTCAAGGGAGTCCTCAAAGATAAACCATCGGGTCGCAAGGCGGCTGTTGAGAAGGCAATGGCCAGCGTCGGGGCAAAGCTTGAGGCCATGTACTTCTGCTTTGGAGACCATGATGCTGTGCTGATAGTCGATGCGCCAGATGCTGCCAGCCTGATGGCTGTTGGCTTGTCAGCGTGCTCCACAGGGTTGGCCCGCACCAGCACCACACCATTACTGACTATTGAAGAAGCTGACCAGGCCATTGCGAAGAGCGTAAAGTATCGCGGCCCGGGCCAGTAGGCCAACGCATATCAGGATTCACCCGGCGGATTATTCCGGTTCGGTGATGCAAACGGAAGACGGGACTGACTTTTGTTTGACGCAGGAGCTACGCGCCGGGGAGTACTGGTGTCTGTGCTTCGGTGCGCGTGTGGGGACGGAAGGGCACGGCTTTTAAACGCTGCCGTTTTTTTCCGTTCAAAAATATACAGACACCAGGAGGGCGCCACCGCGAAGCCGGGACGGCTGGCTCCGGCTTCGCTGATCGCGATAAAGCTTTTGGTTGGTCTAGAACAGACCATCTAGCTGGCGATTGTAAACATCGTCCAGGGTTCTGAAGGCATGTCACGAAGCAGCGGAGATTGCCAGTCGAACTCAGGATGCTTTTTCAGGTGTTCGGCAGCGTTGAAGTCAATCCCGCAGCAATG
>JBJKQZ010000356.1:0-3277 GCA_046704865.1 Terriglobia bacterium | reverse complement strand
AGCGGCGTGCAGTATTGCTGATAGCAATACGCCAGTGTCTTGGCATGCGTCGGTAGGGTCGAGCCGGCATGAACCGCAATCATCTGATAGGGGGCTGGAATCGCAAACAGGAGTTTTCGCTTCGCGGCCCGGGGGATCATTGCCAGGCCCCTGCGCGTGGCCTCAAACGCTGTGCGGTCAATACCGGAATATTTATCTTCGTTCCTGGTGAAGAACGCCATGGCCGGCTCAAACATGCGATTGTTCAGCACCGTCTCAATGTGGAAGACCTTCAGATTCCGGTTGATCACCGCCATGATGCGGGCCGCGCGGCTTGATTCCGCGCCCACCACAATCACTTTTCCGGTATGCGCGCGCCCGTTTTCTCCCCAGTACCACATGTAGAACGGATGCACGCCGTGATAAGCGTTGCCGGTGCGGTACATGCGGATGTAGTCCTGGTCGTGCGCAAACTGGCTTTCGTATTTCCGCTGCAGTTCCGTTGAATCCCGTGTCTCGGTCAGGATCCGATTGAAAAACTCAATGTAAGAAGGGTGGTGCTGCGGATCAAAATCATTGTAGAGCGGATGGGTGATGATCAGCACGCCATTCTTTTTTACAACCGGCATTCCGCGGTACATATTGTGAAAATATCCCAGCGCCATCACCTGCACTAGCAGAGGATTCAGAATTGAATTCACGTTGTAGGGCGAAACGAAAGGAATGCCGTAAACGACCACGTCCGATTGCCCTTCGAGCGGCGAGCAATATTGCGCGTAGCAGTAAGCCAGCGTTTTGGCATGGGTGGGAAGCGTGGCGCCGCCATGAACGGCGATCATCTGATAGGGCGCAGGAATGGCAAAAAGGACTTTGCGCCTGGCCGCACGGGGCAGCAATCCCAGGCCTTTGCGCGTGGCTTCAAATGCAGTGCGGTCGATGCCCGTCCACTTGTCTTCGTTTTTGGTAAAGAAGGCCATGGCCGGCTCAAACATGCGATTGTTCAGCACCGTCTCAATGTGAAAAACCTTCAGGTGCTGGTTGATCACTGCCATAACGCGGTCACAGGAATGAGCCATGGCGGACCGGGTGTGGTCAAAATAAGAATCGCAGGCCAGGATGGTCTGCGGCGTGTGGTGCGCCTGGAGTGAAGCATAATCACACAATCCCACACCTACGGATTTGCTTCCGCCATCCATGGGAACCAGATTGATGTTGGCGTAGATCAGCAGGTCGGATTCCGCCGCCCGGCGGTTGATGCGAACCTTTTCGCCCATTTCCGTGGTGCCCAGTTCCACCATGCCGTCCGGCGCTTCACCGTCGTGGTTGTAAAGGTGGTGCGGATAGTAACTTGAAAAAATGTGGTTGCCCACGGCGTGGCGGATTTCCGCAGCCGTCATCCGCCGATGATAGGAAGTGGCAATGATGATGTGGACATCCTCAACGCCTTTCTCCGCCAGCAGCTTCAGAACAATGGTCAGAACGGATTCCCTGATGTCGGGCCGCTTCATTTTCGGCAGGGGCAGGGAAATGTCATCGATTGCGATGGTCACCTTCATCCCCGGCCCCAAAAGGGCCGAGAGCGGTTCCATCTGCTCGGGATGGTCAATGGCATATTGGATGGCGGCGTTGCGGTCTTTGAGTCCCTCAATGGTGGGGTTGGGATAGACTACTCGCGTGCCTGCCGGCATTTTGACGGAGAGCAGGTCTTCGCCGTACCACATCAGCCGGGGCGCCGAGCGGCCCTCCAGTTGGACCACCGTGCCATCGTGTGAAACGAGCGCGTTGCGGCCTACCGCGTTGGGCGTGGGATCGCCAAACTCAAACGCCGGCGAGCCCGCCGGGTCATGCGTCCCGGCTTCGTTTGTCATCGATGCCTCTTTTCAGATTCAAAATGGTCCAGCCGCGCTGGAGTGCCACACGCCGCAGCTTCCGGTCGGGATTTACGGCGATCGGCGTTCCAACCGCCTCCAGCATGGGGAGATCCGAGATGCTATCCGAGTATGCCTTGGCATGTTTCAGATCGGTTTCATACTCGCGGCACAGGTTTTCCATCGCCCGGACTTTTTCTTCCTCAGCGATCAGTGGAGATTCAACTTCCCCTGTTGCCAGGCCATCCTTGAAGACCAGATGGTTACAGATCAGCGCCTGGAAGCCAAGGTACGGACTTACACGCTCCAGCGCAAAATCAAGTTCGCCTGACACCATGACCGGCATATAACCGCGGATGATGTCTTCTGTCAGCAGCTTCCGGGCATCCGGAAAGATGGACGGCATGATTTCCTCTTCGAAGAGTTGCCGGGAATGGCCCTGCAAAAAATCCTTGTGCATCCCTTGATACTCGCGGAAAAACTCAATGTTGAATTTCCGCCGCGAGCGCGATTCCAACCTTAGCCAGGAGGGAATGCTCACCAGCAGTTTGGTGAATTTAATTGCCGCTCGGAGGCTGGATGGATCGCGCCACATAAAATAAGTGTATCTCCGGACGATGTCTCCGGAAGTCAGAGTTCCGTCAAAATCGTAAAAAGCGATCCGTTGTTTTGTGCTCATGCGTAATTTTGATAAAACACCGTATTCAGGTTGTGACCATACCTGCAACCCGGAAGGATTGCCGTCTTATACTGCCGCCCTGCTGCGCCGCGCCAGCAGATTCTGGAAATTCTTTTTGTGCCGCCAGACGAGGAACAAAGTCAGAAAGGCGGCGTATAAAGCATCCTGCGGGCTGATGAATGCCAACATCAGAAGGGTAAACAGTACCCAGGTGCTGATGGAAGCTATTGCGCCGGCTTCCGGCCATTTCAATTTGCTGCCCGTAATCCGCATGACCACAAAGTAGCCCATTGCCACCGCGGCCCACAATGGAAAAAGCCGCAGCATGACGCCGGCTGAGGTCGCAATGCCCTTGCCTCCGTTGAACTTGAGAAATGGAGAATAGCAGTGACCCAGAATCGCTCCAAAGCCGAACAGCCAGCCCAGTGCTGCACCCGGCGCGCCGTGGCTCACCAGCCAGACGGCAAAGTAGCCCTTTCCCATATCGCCGATCAGGGTCAACACGGCGCGCCACTTGTTGACGCGCAGCACGTTGTTGAATCCGGGATTCCCGGACCCTACATCGCGGATGTTGATGCCGGTGCCTATCATGGCCAGGACCGCAAAGGGTATGGACCCCAACATGAAGCTGATGATAAACCGAATGATGATTCCCAAAGTACCTGCAGGCATATTCAGATTTCTTCCAGTTTCTTGCTGATCGTAATTATGAGCAGAGCCTGGCAATGGCTTCCCGGACCTGTTCCCGAAG
>JBJKQZ010000355.1:0-3937 GCA_046704865.1 Terriglobia bacterium | reverse complement strand
ATTGCCCATCGTCTCCTTGAAATCCCGGTTTCAGATGGAGGCAACGATGGGTACCCTTGAAACCACCGCGAACTTCGGTCCGCTTACAAGAAACACCAAACTCCTTGAAGCAGCCAAAGCAGGCGATCCTGATGCATTCCAGGCGCTTACCGCACACACAGCTCCGGTGATTTTCCGGCGTGCGCTTGAAATCACTTCCAACCATCATGACGCGGAAGACGTTGTCCAGGAGACCCTGCTGAAAGGTTTTACTCACATTTCTCAGTTTCGTGGGGACGCGCAGCTCTCCACCTGGCTGGTACGCATCGGTCTGAATGAAGCCATTATGACCCTGCGGAAGCGGCGTCATCACGTTCCTCTGGCGCCGGAAGTGGGTCCAACGGGTAAGGTTGAAGAGTCGCCTACGGCATTCCAGAGTCCAAAAGTGGAACCCGATTCCCGAATTATCCGGACAGAAGTAGGCGGACTGCTGAACAAGGCCTTGCGCCGCCTGCCCGCAAGAGCGCGCCAGGTGCTGCATTTGAGATACCTTGAAGGATACTCAATCGAGGAAACGGCCAAGCAGCTGAACCTGAGCCGAGGGTCAGTAAAGGCATACGCGTGCCGGTCGCGGGCCCGGCTGCGAAAGGAACTGCGCAGGCTGCTGATGCCGCGCCGCAGGGTTCCTGAAGCTGCCCGCACACCCTAAGACCTTTCGTTGCGGGGCAATAAAATAAACCGAGCTTCCCTGCAATCATGGGGAAGCCGCAGGGGCATGTGTGCTCAGGACCCGCGGGCAGACGCACTTTCAATCGTCTAGTCCAGCACACTGACGCTCAGAATCGATACACACGCACGGGAAACCCGCCCGCTTCACATTTTTGACAAACAATTGCATATTTCGTACATCCTTCAGTGGCATCAGTGTGTCTAAGGAAACGTAGGGCGCGACTGAAATTGGAAGTTGATCCTCATTCGAGGAATGGCAAGCGGTCGAAATCGGGTCTGTAATGCAGCTACGAAATTCCAACATCTCGCAAATGCCTACCAGCACGACAGCTGTTCGACCCACCCGGAGGTTATGGCGCCGAACGGCGTCGGACCTCTTCATAGCATTCACCTAACGGTTGATCCGTCATTCTCAGGACCACAAAACTCGCCTGGGAGAACAAGAACGTATTCATGGCACCCGTCAGGAGCCTTCTGGCTCCTGAAGAGTCGGAAACCAATTCCACCGTCGGCCAGAAAGGAGTTGGACATGCAGGCGATCAGAACACATCAGAGCCTACCCGGACCGAGCCCACTTTTTCAACGGACCCGAATCCTGCTGGTGGATGAAGACTCAAGAGACCGTGACCATTACCGCCGCATACTGCAGGACAGCGGTTTCGACGTGATGTGCTGCTCGGATTTTGGGGATGGTGCACGCATTCTGGGGACCACAAAATTCGATTGTGTGGTTGTCAGCCAGGGAGGTCCGGAATTTGAAGGGCGCCTGGTGCTGGAGCGTTCAGTGGCCAGAGATCGTTACCGGCCGGTAGTTATCCTGTCCCGCTATCATGATGTGGCGTGTTATCTGGAAGCGATGCAACTGGGGGCTGTCGACTACCTGGAAAAACCACTCTCTGCAATGGAAATCGTGCGGGTCGTAACCACACACCTCCGGCCCCGGCACGCCGCGGCATAGGCGCATTTCCTGAGGAGCGCTTTTGCCTTGCGTGGCGAGATAGCCTGCGGGCCAGCGGAGCGATTGCGCGCCGAGCCTTATAGGAGCCCGGCGCGCCCACTCCGTTCCAGCTATTTGCGCAGTGTTGCGCGCGGTCCACTGGGTGTATTGGTAACACGCAGGGTCAATGTATTCTGGGTCTTTCCGTCAACTGCGGCCTTGAAAGTGATCTCCTGCCACACCGGCCTTTCGCCATCGGGCGCCTCAAAAATGGCCCGGATGGGATAGGTGCTGTGCGGTGCCACCGGATAGACGGCAGAGCCCGACTCCTCTTTCCAACCTGATGGAATTGCCGCCGTGAGGGTTAATTTCACGGGCGCGTCCGTATCATTCCGCATCACGAGCGGAACACTGACTTCCATCCCAGGTCCGACGCCTGCTTCCGGCGGATAGAGCGACGCCAGATGCTCCAGCCCGTGGGCGCGCCAGAACCGCTGGTAGAAGAGATAAGGCCCGCCAAGTTCAACCGAGACGCCTTCATGCTGCCGCGGCTGATAGCCGGCCGGCGCATGATAAGGAATCGGCCCGGGCGTAATGCCTTCAAAGACATCTCCTGTCCGGGAGCCCCCGACGAGCGATTTGCCCAGGATCAACTGGACGGGCTGCTTGAAGTGATCGAGCATGCTTCTGTAAACAGCTTCTCTGCCTTCAGGCCCTGCGTCTTCTTGTGTCTGATGGTAGCTGAGCTCCGTCGCGCCGAGCTCGTAGTAGGGCACGTGCTTTGAAGCTGAGACCGTGGTGGAAGGATAGACTGGTCCCTGCCCCTTGATCCAGTCGTGATGCCTCGCGTTGGTAAAGAAATAGATCTTCTTCGGCTGCCAGGGACGCAGGCCTTCCGTGAGATTGCCAATCAGCTTGTAGTTATAGGGAGCGGTAACCTGTTCAGGAAAAACAAGCGGGTTACCGGCAAGATCGAAGGCCTCATTGGCAATCACAGAGGATGCCTGGTGATCCCCATGATTTTCCCCGTCGGCGTAATCCGGCAGCCAGGTGATGATGACTTCCGGCTCCGTGTGGCGAACATACCGGACGGCATTCTCGAGCGCCGCGCCATGGTTCCAGGTTTCAAGAGAAATCAAGGGGCTCTGGCTTGCGGTGTCTACGCCACCCAGGAACCAGACGTTCGTAATGCCGAGTGATGCCAGCGCGCGCCTCGCCTCGATTTTGCGCACCGCGCAGAGCGACGCCGCCTGCTCATAGCCGACCGTGTTGCCCCCGGAGTTACCGCAGGTTCCAAAAGTCACGGCAATCCGCTTGTGGCCATCAAAAGCTTCGCGGGCCAGGTAACTTGCGATCAGACTCTCGTCGTCCGGATGAGCCACCATAACCAGGATGTCGGCTTTATAACGTGCGTCCGGCCCCGGGCTCGGCGGAGCCTCCGGCAATTGTCCAAACGACACACTGCTCAATAGAAAAAAACAAAAGAGGAAATATCCAACCTTCGTCCCCATTTTTTTCACGGCTTGCAAATCCCCCCTTTCCGGCATGTCTCAAACGAAGTGTTTGCTGTTCGGCTGAGCAGGCATCATACACTGGACGCGGGTATTTGTCTCGCACTTTACTGTCACCGGGTGATTCCATTCCCCGGAGGACACACGCCTCGAACGAAGGCTTTGCTGCGGGCAAAGGCGCGGATTGTAAAACCTGATTCAAAGGCAATGGCCTGGAGCGCATCGCCCTCTTGTCAAGAACAAACATGGGTGCAATAACAGGCCTCAATAATTTAAAGCGCGGCGGCGATACAAGTCGAATCACAACCCCAATGACTTGCTGCCTTTGGTTGACACTCTGAAATGTGCTTTGGTACGCTTGATTCTTGTGGTTTGCAGCTTTCGGAAACCCCGCCAATTCGGGCCAAAAGTCCGGTTTCTGGGTCCAGAGCGGCAGGAGGTTTAGCATGAAACCCTATTTCAAAGCTTGCGCAGGGACGATGTGTGCCGTGGCTTTGGCGCTGGTGTTGACCGGGACGTCGTGCCTGTTTGGGCAGGATTTGGAAAGGGTTAATCCTGTCCCGTCCATTACTAAAAGCCAATCCAGGCAGGCACCCCTGCAGACATCCAGCATTCCCACTACTGCGCCCGAAAGCGGAGTCTCGTCAGATTACGTGATTGGTCCCGAAGATGTGCTGCAAATTAGCGTCTTTGATGTGCCCGACCTCAACCAGACCGTTCGGGTTGCCAATGACGGAACCATTGCCGTTCCTTTGTTGGGAAGGATTGAGGCCTCCGGTCT